>JBDIAG010000033.1:0-13433 GCA_039812305.1 Actinomycetales bacterium
CGGGAGCCAAGGCGGACGCGATCGACTTCGATGATCCCGAACTGACGCGGGGATTCACGTTCGGCAAGTCCAACGCGCAGCAGCGGCGAGCCAACGAGCTGCTCGGCATCCTCGCCACGCGGGACAACCCCGACCTCAGCTACGTGACCTGGGGTCCTGCCCGCCTGGTTCGATCCAGCTTCGCAGGCGATGTCGGTATCGGCATGAAGCTCGCCTCCACGATCCTGGCTCCACTCCTGGGCCAGCAGCCCGCCGACGCCGTGCGCCCCCTCATCGACCTCATCGACACCCCGCCACCGGGCCGGGCCGCCTACCGCGGCCCCAAGCCCGCCCCGCTCGTCGAGGGCCCCCGCGACGAGCAAGACGCCAGCCGCCTCGCTGACCTCGCAAGGGCTGACGAGAGAGGGGCGTAGGCGGGCGAGAAGATGGGTGCCGCACGATCCACGCCGGTGCGGGAGCGCCCAAGACTTCACCGTCGTGGCGGTCCATCGTCGTTCCCGTTCCTCGCGCGAACACAGACCTTCCGACGCCCCGTCGCGAAGGCCGCCTATGGCTGCGCCACGGTCACCGTCATCCGAGACGGTGATGGTTCACGGAGCGGCACCCACACCTGGAGCCCGCCGGTTCCCGTCCAGGGGTCGAAAGCCTCGGTGTAGACCTCGAGCAGGTCGGGCTCGGTGGCGGGGGTGAGTCCGGCGTCTGGGAGCGCCTGAGCGAAGGTCTTTCGGACGGTGTCGGTGATGGTGGTGATGTGTCCGTGGTGGGTGATGATCGCCCATCGCTGCGCCGGCAGTGTCAGGTGGTGGAGCGGCCGGCGTGGCTCGGACTCGGGGGCTACCTCGACGCCGGCGAGGTAGCGGTAGCTGTTTCCGGCGGCGGACATGTCGCTGACGACACCGTAGGCGAGGTGCCCGCAGCGGCCGGGGATCGCACCGTCGTAGGCATGCAGTTCCTGCCAGAGCGAGGGGATGCCGGCGAAGTCGTCTATGGGAAAGCGACGGTTAATCCCGGCGAGCTGCAGCGCGCTGCGGCGTACGATGGCCGGCCGCGGGAGGCTCGCGCTGGTCTCCGGGTCCTCGCGTAGCGGCTGGACGAGGGGAAGTTCATCGAGGCTGTCGAGCTCCCGAGCCTCGGATGGGGTGATGTCGAATTGCTGGACGAACGCCCGGGTGAAGGCTTCATGCGACCCGTAGCCGGCTTCGACGGCGACCGTGAGGAGGTCCGGGGCGCCGTCGGCGATCGCTTTCGCGGCCTCAGTGAGCCGACGCCCTCGCAGGTAGGACGTCATGGTCTGCGCGGGCGTCGTGCTGAACAGTCGAGAGGTCTGGAATCGCGAGAGACCGCAGACCTGGGCAACGTCGTCCAGTGTGATCTCTTGGTGGAAGTGGCTCTCGATGAACCAGATTGCCTTCTCGACCGGAGACCTCATCGGCATGCTGCCATCATCCCTCCTGAGGCATCCGGTCGCGGCGGTGCAGCAGGCTGTTGAAGACCGTCGCGGGCACTGTGAGGTCCGATTCGGTTGCGAAGCGACCACGAATCTCGTTGTGGTGGGCGTCGGGATCGGCGAGGAGTGCGGCAAGCTCATCGAAGAAGGCCAGGGCATCGGATGACAGCTCGGTGTCCGGGGACGGCTGCGCCCCCCACACATCCCACGGCAGCACCTCCACCTTGTTGAGAGTCGCGAGGTCGCGGATGAGGCTGCCGGCGATGAACCACAGGCCTCGCTTCCCGGTCGTCTCAATTCCGAAGTCAGCCGGCTCGGCTCCGTCGGTGCGGCAGGCTTGCCACGCGGCGGCTGCGGTGAGGAACCTGTCTCGGGGCACGTCGGTGATGTCGTGAGTGATCCCGAGTGCACCGACGAAGGCTTCGTCGAACTGGGCATCGAGGAGCTTCCACCGCCCGGCCGAGGCATCCCAGTACTCGCACACCCAGTGGTCCTCATGCTTACCGGTGCCGAAGTAGTCACCAAAACCACCGCGGCCGCGGGCAGGCACACTGTGGTGACGAAGTATCGCCACGGCCAGCAACATGAAGTGACGGCAGATACCGACCAGGCGACACCGGGGCTCGCGCGCCTCGGTCATCGACCGGCCATCCAGAGCCTGGATCATGTCGAGCATTGCCTCCGCAGTGCGGAGGTGGCTCTCCTCGCGACGATCGTCGGGGATGCTGACCCCGTAGAACGGCTCGGCAACCCATTCGTGGATCGCCAGACCCTGAACCGTCCTTGCGACCTCACCCGGCGCCGCGGACAGCGGGTCCAGCAGGTGCACCCAGCGCCCCGGGCTGCTGCAGACCGACTGACCCGTGTAGTACTCCAGCACCTCCACCGGCGGGCGTTGGGCACCGTTGGCGGCTCGGCGGCTCTCACCGGCGAAGCTCATGATTCCTCCTGTGATCGGATCGTTGAGTCGCCAAGGTAGGCCGCCATCCACATGCTCGCTTGATCGCGTTTGCGCCCGGAATGGACACCGGGAACGTCGCCGCGGATGACCTTTCCCGCCACCCGTTCGGCTCAAGTCGTCAGCGGGCCTGACAATCGCGGCACGCCAGCCTCACATCCAATACAACAAGTGCGACGTTGCGCCCTGACGGTGCTGGCAGGGGCAGATGTTCGAAGTCACGGAATAGCTCTGCTGTGAGAGCTTCGGGCGGGGTGCAGCGAGTCGAGTGTTCATGCTCGGCACGTGTGCCGTGGCTCCCTCGTGTGCCGCGCCGGGCCGGTGGGTGGCGACGGTGCTCAGACGTTCATTGAGGTGTATGCGGCTTGGGTCAGCCCATACATATACATGTCTCGACGCTCGTGACCGACGAGTTGCCAGGAGCGAAGCAGACCTTCTCGCTCAAACCCGACTCGCTCGGCTGCTCGCCATGAGCCGGTATTCCAGGGTTCGATATAGAGCTGAAGACGTGGTGGTTTCAGGGTCTCGAACGCCCATGCCGCCGCTGCGGAGAGCGCGGCCGTGGCATGCCCTTTTCCTCTGGCGCCGGGTCGAGTCCAGTAGCCGAGTGTCACTCGGCCCTCATCGAAGTCGCGGAGCCAGACTCCGATGAAACCCACGCATTCCGAGTTGGATTCAACAGCGAATGAGTGGCCAGCGCCGGTGATGGCGCGCTCGTACTGTCGCTCGATGAAGGCCAGGGCCGACTCCTGCGTAGCATTCTTCGGAACCGTCGTGATGTTGGGGACGTGCGGGTCTGAAGATGCATCGATCACGGCGTCAACATCGTCCGAGCGCCAAGGGCGCAGGGTGACGTGCTCCGTGCGAATGGTGGGCTTTTCGAGCCGATCGTTCTGTGGCGGCGAGTCGGCCAGGTCTTGCGCGTAGTTCTCGATGGCTCGCTGGTAGAGCGGGAGGGTGCGGGCGAGCGCGACGAGGGCGACGCGGAGTGCTTCGTCGTGGTGGCCGGCGTCTCGGACCGCGATGGCGAGGAAGGCTTGGGCGGCGTCGCCGGTGACCTGGTCGTTGGGTTGCGCGCGTAGGAGGTCGATCGCGGCGCGGGGATCGCCGATGTTGCGCAGCGAACTGGCGAGTTGAATGATCGCTTGGGGTTTGCGGTCTCCGGTCAGGCCGTGGTCGAGAGCGGACTGGTAGAGCGGGATCGCTTCGGCTTCCATGCCGAGGTAGTCATGGACGGATGCCCATTCGTAGAGCGCGTCGGGGTCGTCCGCCGGGCGCTGCGCGACCAGCTCTCGCATGGCGTCCAGGGTCTCGTCGGGGCGCGCGTCGTCGGCTGTTGTCCAAAACAGCGCGATCTGCTCGTCCCAGCTAGGCATGGTCTCATTCTCCCATCCGTGACGGACGGGGCCGACGACTTCCAAAGGCAGCCGGTCTCTGGTGGTCGTCAGCGTGGCAGTGTGGCGTAGCTGTTCCAGGACGAGCCGGCGAGTGAGGCCCAGCGGGTCGCGGTGCCGATGCTGATTCCGACGAGCGAGGCGAACACGGCGGGCGGGGTCGTGGATGCCAGGTGCAGCAGCGCGGTGTTCCGGCTGGCCCTGGCGATGATTCCGAGCCGGTTCATCCGCGCCATCAGCGATGCCGGGTGCCGGTGGGTGCCGGCGTTCTTGCCGGTGAACAGCCACCGGGCATCGGCCAGGGCGCTCGCGGTGCCGAACGGTTTGGCGACCGGCAGCGCGGTGACGAGCGCGTCCAGGGGCGGGATGGGCAGCAGCGGCTCGGGGCCGAGGCCGAGGTAGGTGTCGCCGTCGCGGGTCTCGATGTCGTCAGGTCAGGGTGACACCCACCGCGCTGCCCATCAGACCTTCGACTCATCTAACTTCTGGCGGGACTGGAGCTTCGTCTCCCACCGCGGCAGCCATTTGCACGTCTTCGCTCGACTCCGTGGCGGGCGATGAGGGCAGCAGCAGAGTAGGTAGGGCCGCAATCGCGAGGAAGGCGGCTGCCCACCAGAACGTGTTGCCGTAGGCGGCCGACATCGAGGCTTGTGTGAGAGGGCCGGAAGCAGCCGCCCCGATCATCTGGTTCTGGAGAACGACGGCGAGCACGGCGGCGCCGAAGGAGCCCCCGAACTGCTGGAGAATCCGCAGCGTGCTCGATGCGCCGGGAAGCATCGGCTTGGGAACGTCGCGGAATGCAGCGGTCATGGCGCCCACGTTCAGAGCCGTGAGCCCCATCGCGGCGAGGAACCCGCCGGTGCACAGGATGACCTGGCTCGTGGTGTCGGTGAGCTGGGTGAACACGAGGATGCCGAGAACTCCGAGCACGCCTCCACCGAAGGCCACCTTGCGTGGTCCCAGCTTGTCGGCGAGCCTTCCGGACACGGCGAGGGCGAGGGCGGTGCCGAAGCCGAAGGGGATGTTCAGCAACCCGGCGTGCAGCGCCGTCCAACCCCGCGCCTCCTGGAAGTACAGGGGAAGTACCAGGCTCACGCCGTACATCACCAGGCCCATGAAGAACAGTGCCGAAGCACCGCCCGCGAAGCCCTTACCGGCCAGCAGCTTCAGATCGATCAACGGCGGAATCCTCGTCCTCAGAGTGCGGAGAACAAATGCGGCGATGAGCACGAGCCCGCTGCCGAGCCACCCCCACACGTGCGGATCACTGAAGCCGTTGTAGGCGCTCACCTGGGACAGGCCGTAGATGGCGGCCGCCAAACCGGGAGACAGGAGCACGAGCCCCAGTACGTCCAGCCGCGTCCGGTCGCGGACAGCTGCCACTGGCTCGTCGGCGGGCATCAACCGCATCGAGAAGACGATGGCCGCGATGGCTACCGGAATGTTGATGTAGAACACCCAATGCCAGTCGAGATTCGTCACCAGCACCCCGCCGAGCACGGGACCGAGGACGACGCCGAGTACCGACGGGATGCCGATTGCGCTCATCGCCCGACCCAGGCGGGCTGGGCCCGCCGCACGAGCGAGGATCGCCTGCGCCAGCGGCAACAGGAGACCGCCGCCGATGCCTTGGACGACCCGGAACACGATCAACGCTTCCGCACTCCACGCCAGCGAGCAGGCCAGCGATGCGGCACCAAAGATTCCGATCGCCGTGATCCACATTCGTCTGGCACCGAACCGGTCGGTCGCCCAGCCCACGAGGGGAACGGCCATCGTGAGACTCAACAGATATCCGGTGGTGACCCACTGGATCGTCGTAATGCTGGCGTCGAACGAGGTTCGCAGCGAGTTGAGAGCGATGCTTAGCATGGTCGAATCGAGCTGGACCAGGAAAGCTCCCAAGACGATGACGAGCATCAGCAGCTTGAGACTCCTTGGCAGTGGTTCGACCGCCCGCTGCCGCATCTTCTTCTCGCTCATGATCCGGAACCGTCCGAGTGTGCTGCCATGTCAGTTCGGTCGACCCCGGCCATCGCCAGCAGTCGGGCGACAGTGCCGACAGGTACGGAGACGATGGCGCGCAGCAGTTCGTCGACGTTGAGCTTGCTGCGCTGCCAGTTGGCGTTGCGAACGACCTCCGAGATGACCCGCTTGCTCGATGTCGCCAGTGGCAGTCGACCGCTTGTCTTTGGTCGCGTGGTGATGCCATACCGGGAAGGGTCAACGCCCACAAATGCAAGGCTTCGTGCCTCTTCGGCATGAAGAAGCTCGATCAGCCGGTCGTGGGACAAGCCGTACCCGATCAGCAGCTGCCCGGCTGGGGTATCGGCTTCGGCCGCGATGGCAAGGAGCAGATGCTCCGCCTCGATCGACCTGGCTCCCAGCGCGTGCGCCTCAGCCTGCGCGGCCTTCACCAACTGCGGCACCGTCACGGTCGAGTTCCTAGCCATTGCTTCGCCTCCTCAGAGCGACACCGGCGTCGGCCAGGCGCTTTGCATGCTTCTTGTAGACCGCCTGATGCGTGACCCGCAGCGCCTCAGCGACTGCGAGCCAGGTCCAGCCCTCGCGCATCGCCTGCTCAACCTGCTGATCCTCCAGTTGGTCTGCGAGCCGGCGCAGCGCGACCACCGCGGCCAGGCCGTCCGCAACGTTCGACAGCTCGACTGGTTGGTGTTCGTCCATAGATGCAACCGTAGTTGCATTCATCGCGAGATGCAACCTGAGTTGAATACGAGACCCCTGCCGTGCTTCACTGCCGGAACAGACACCACGGTCGAGGCCGTGCGGCGATGGTTGCCGCTGGCGTAGATGGGTCACCGCGTCACGAGTTCCGCTGGTATCCCGAGCGGTGATGCCACTCGGGATACCAGCCGACTCCTCAGTTCAGCCCCGAGGTGAGTTCGCTGAACAGCCGGTTCGCCGCCGCCGAGAGGAACTGTCGTTGCAGTTCGGCGCGCGCGATCTGTTTGGCGAACTCGCCCTCGTAAGAAGCGTCGCCGGCGTCGTGCATCAGTCTCGTGATCCAGGCAGCGAATGCCTGGTAATTCCAGATGTGCCCGAGAGCGTCGTCTGAGTAGCTGTCGAGCAGACTCCGATCCCCCTCGCGAGCGAAGAGGACGAGGGCACGGGCGAGGACTTCGGCGTCGTGGAGGGCCAGGTGCATACCCTTCGCACTCATCGGCGGGACGATGTGCGCGGCATCCCCGAGGAGGAAGAGATGGCCGTACTGCATCGGCACGGTGACTGCGCTGCGAAGAG
Source organism: Actinomycetales bacterium (assembly GCA_039812305.1). Taxonomy (GTDB): domain Bacteria; phylum Actinomycetota; class Actinomycetes; order Actinomycetales; family CAWJMD01; genus JBDIAG01. The sequence goes on from JBDIAG010000033.1 coordinate 7,061, forward strand.
GGACAACGCGCTTGTCGATGATGGGCCCGTCTGGCATAGGTGCACCGAAACGGGCCGCCATCTCAGCCCAGATGCGCCCGTCCGGCCAGTCGGCAACGGTGTCCTCGACCGCGATCTGGAGATAGAGGCGGCTGGCCGCTGAGCCTCGCGGGATCATCGCGGCAAAGCCGCGATCGTGGATCGCCATCCCGGAAGGTTTCGCCGCGACACCTGCCTGGATACTGAGCCATGAATAGCCGAACTCATGGGTATATCGGGTGATCGCATCGGTCGGGATTGAGGGGCGGCTGATCCCATGGTCACCGTCGGCGCCCGCGACGAAGGCCGCCTGGTAACGGCCGGGGGTCTGGCCGACGATGGCAGAGAACGCCTCGATGAAGCTCGTCGGGTTCGCCCACCCGCAGGTCGTTGCCGTGTCGGTGACTGACATGCCGTCGCCGAGGTACAGAAGGGCGTGATGGATGCGGAGAACCGTGCGCCACTGGTGGAAACTCATCCCGAATTCGCGGTCGAAGAGCCGGCTCAGGGTCCGCTCGCTCGCTCCTACGCGCCGCCCCAGTTCGGCGAGCGTGGCGGACTCCGCGGGGTCCGCGTGGAGGATCACGGTGACCTCGCGCAGCCGGTCATCCTGCGGCACTGGGAGGCGGATCGAGCGATCCGGTGCCTCGACCAGTTCATCGACCACGACCGCTCGCAGCCGCTCATGTGCCCCGGCTCGCGCCTCGGGAAGATCAGTCAGGGCAAGCAACGCCTCCCGCAGAAGCGGGCTCACCATAAAGACGCCCGGCTCCGGTGGAAGGGCGCCGCACTCCAGGAGTGGGACGCCCACGACGCGAACATCGGTGACGCCATAGAAGCGGTGCGCGTGCTCGAAACCAGGCGGCGTCCAGATGATGCGACTAGCCGGCGCAACCCACGTACCACGTTCGGTCACCGTGGCGACGACACCGGACGCCGCATAGACCAGCAGGCCGTCAGCATGGACATGTGTGTCGATCTGGAACCCGCGCGGCAGCACCCCGGCCCCAGTGGACGCGCCGAGATCGTGGTCTATGGACGACTGGAAAGCGTGGCGAGTTTCCGGCATCACATCGCATTCTAACGGTGGGGCGATCCTTCGGCGTCGACGATGCACGGGTTCATGCCGACTGCCGTTCTCACCCGCAAGAATCACGAGTATGACGACGTCTATTCTTCACGTTTTCGACGATCCGAAGCTCGCTATCGCGGGGATGCGCGAGAGGATCACGTCGCATTGGCCTGGTGATACGCCGCGAGCACGGGCGGTACTCCGTCGTCCATCATCTTGCGCCTCACGCTGCCCAACAGCTTGGACATCGCGAGCCCGCCCACGCCGGTGAAGCCCGTGTGCTCCCAGGTGAAACGGGTGCCGCCGGGAATCTCTTCGAGTCGATACCTCACGTCGGTGACGTCGTCGCTCGCCTTGTCACCCTTCCATGTGTAGTGGATCGAATAGGGGGCATCGACCTCCAAAACCTCGCAATAGACGATGCCAGCCCATCCCATCCTCGGCTTGCCCACAAGCTGGAACTTCGTGCCCGGGATCGGTTCGAAGCCCTTCGGGTGTCCGCCTTGACCGGTGGTCGTCCACTGGGCGACGTAGTCGGGGTCGGTCATCACCGTCCACACCTCCTCGACGGGGTAGGGGTACTCGCGGACGACTCTGTACTGACTCATTGCCCACTCCGATCCAGGATCCGATCATCCAACCTAGCCTACCTACCGGTAGGTAGGCTAGCCTTCCCCTGGGTAGGCTGAGTGTCATGACAGCCTCTCCCGCGGACGACCGCACGCGACGTCGTGGTCCTGACACGCGCAATGCCATCCAGCGTGTAGCTCGCGAACTCTTCACCGAGCGGGGATATGAGGCAACCTCCATGCGCGAAATCGCGGAGGTTCTCGGTATCAAGAAGGCATCGCTCTACTACCACTTCTCGGGCAAGGAAGAGATTGTGAGGTCGCTGTTTTCCGAACGCGGGAACGAGGCCGAGGAATTGCGTTCCTGGATCGCGCAACAGCCACGCACGCCTGATTTGCCGAAAGCAGCTGTGCTGCGGTGGGTGGATTCCTTCTCTTACGACAAGCTGCGGGGAATCCGTTTCCTCGCGGCCAATCCACTGCTCGCGAGCACAATCTCCGAGCAGTCCGATGATCGAATCGGATCAGCGCTCGCGGCCATCGTGGAGCCGCTGTCGTCGTGTCTGCCGGACGCTTCGGCCGTGAGCGTCCTCCAGCTTCGAATGGCACTCCTGAGCATCAACGCCGCCGTCGAGGCGGCGGCCCGTGGTGCATTCACCGATGCAGAGATCTTGGCGGCTGCGCGGCAGAGTGCGACGGTCATCATGGACTCGCTACGCGATGCGAAAGAGACAGGCGGCCACCCTCGGTCAGGCGCGTCCGTGCCGTGAATAGTGCCGTCCTTTCAGTTCGCGTCGGCGGACAATGGCTCGACGGCGCGCGGCGGGGTCCACGGATGAATCCGTGGTATCCATGCAGGCACCGCATGCCGGTACTGCTGGTACTCGGCGCCGAAGCGACGGGACAGGCGAGGTTCTTCGTAGAAGCGTGCGGCGGCCCCGCCGACGCACGACGCGACAGCGGTGTAGAGCGCCAGTCCGGTCGAGCCGAACAGGAGCGCCTGTCCGGCCAGGACGATCAGGAACCCGACGTAGATCGGGTTGCGTACATGCCGGTAGAAGCCCTCGACCACCAGCCGGGGTGGGGCGGCCACCGGGACCGGGGTGCCGCCTGCTTTCGTGAACTCGATGAACGCCGACACGATGGGGATCAGGCCGAGGCAGATGAGGACTCCGCCGGCGACCTGGGCGACGATCCAGTACGGCATCGGGTTCCGGACCTGCCAGTACCCGAGCAGGACGGGCAGCAGCACTCCGAACGTGCCGCCCAGCCCGACGCCCCATGCCGAGGCGGTGAGCACCGCGACCGATCTGCGCATAGCGGACTCCTGTTCCTTCTCGATCCCACAGTCGAACCCAACTCGGTGCTTGTTCCGGGGCCGGCAACATCCACGTCGATTTGAAAGTAACACTCTCGAATCAAGAGTGCTACTATCAAATTCGTGACAGGCGAGTCAGCATCCAGCGTCGAAAGTCACGGTCGCGGTCAGGCGCGGACGCGGCTGGCGCGAGGGGCGGTCGTCGATGCGGCACAGAGGCTGTTCGTGGAGCGGGGCTACGGGCCGACGACGGTCGATGCGATCAGTGCCGAGTCCGACGTCCCAGCTGCCACGGTGTACCGGCTGTTCTCGTCCAAGCTCGGCATTCTCCGGGCGCTGATCGACAGGTCAGTAGCCGGTTCCGACAACGCAGTACCTCTCGCAGATCAGCCCGCGGCGCAGGAGTTGTTCGCCGACCCCGACATGGCCAGGCAACTGGCGGGATTCGCCGCGATCTGCCGCGAGGTGAACGCGAGAACCGAGCCGCTGTATCGCATCTTGGTCAGTGCAGCCGAGTCGGATCCGGACGCGGCATCGCTGCTGGCGGAACGGACCCGGCACCGCGGTGTCAGCCAGGACCGGATCGCCCGTTCCCTCGCCGAAGTCGGCGCCCTCAAACCGGGCACGAGCGAGCGTGAGGCCGCCGACATCATCCACGCGCTGATGTCTCCCGAGGTCTACCGGCTGCTCGTCACTGACCGCGGCTGGACCTCGCAACGGTACGAACAGTGGCTGGCCCAGACCCTGATCGACCAACTGCTGCCGCGGTGACCTACGTAGAGGGCGACAACGTGGCCAGCCATCTTCGGAGCGACCGGGCGGCCCGGGAGGCTGCTTTCTCGACCAGGCTCTGCCGCCGGCCACACGGTCACGGCGGTCCGCCCGCGATACGACGCGCACCACCGCTATCAATCTGAACCTGACCACCGTCGAGGCATCGCCCAGTCAGTCGACGACACCCAAGGCTTGCCGGAGTCGCGCCGGGTGCCCCCGCTGAGTCACGGTGAGCCGGCGTTGCGCTTTCGGCAAGAGCAGCGCCGTTGTCATCACCCGCGTGCCGCTCCGTAGGTGGCCAGGCCTTCGGCCCACGAGACGTTTCCGACGTAGCCGAGCTCCTGCTCGGCGGCAGTGCCGTCGGTGGTGAACGGGCGTCCGATCATCCTGATCATCGTGCGGGTCAAGGGCGGGTCGACCGTCGAGCGTCGGAGAGTCGCACCGAGCTCCATCAGGCGGGCAAGCGTGAACGCAAGCCGATAGGAGACCGAGCGAATGCCGTCGATGGACAGTCCCTGTCGTTCGGCGAGCAGGGCGATGAACTCCCGGAAGGTGCCCGTCTCCGGGTCGTTGATGAAGTACGCGCGTCCGCCCACGCCACGTTCGAATGCGCACTCGATGGCTTCCACGACATTGTCGACGTGGGTTGTGGTGTAGGGGTAATCCCCGCGGTCGACGAACGAGAACTGCCTCGAGCCGATGGCCTGCGGGATCGCGGTGCTGAAGAGATCGCCCGGCCCCCAGATCGCCGCGGGGCGCAGGGCGAGCGTGCGGAATCCGGGTCTGTCGGCTGCCAGCACCATCGCTTCGGCCTGCGCCTTGCTCGCGATGTAGGCGGAGAAGCTCGTGGGATAGGTGGGGGCGGTCTCGTCGGCACCACGAATCGGGGTGCCCCGGTCGTCCATGATGACGGCGGCGGCACCGAGATACACGAATCGCGCCGCGCCGGCCTTCTCGGCGGCGGCGAGGAGCGCCGCGGTGCCGTCGACATTGGTGCGGAAGTAGGGCGCGCGTGGGCCGGCGAAGCGGAAGTGCGCTCCAGCGTGGACAACGACATCGACCGGGGGGACTGAGAACGGTTCCGTGCCCTGCAGGTCGCCTCGAACGGGGCGTGCGCCACGGGCGTGAACCGTCTCGTCCGAGGACGCCGACCTGGTGAGCGCGAACACCTCGTGCCCGTGGTTCACGAGGGCGGGGATGAGGCGGGAACCGAGGAAGCCGGAACCGCCGGTGACAAGGACTCTCATGCGTGTCGCTCCACGGGTCGAGGTGTGCAGATGGTCTGGATCGCGACCTCGCGGAGGCGGGCGATGGTGTCGCTGCTCGGCCGACCGGTGCCGTGCAGCGCCGCGGTGACGTGCAGCAGTGCGGCGGCATTCGAGGCGGCCCACGCCACCTGGGTCGCCTCCTCCACGGGCAGGGCGAGGCGGCCCGCGGAATCGATCGCGGCGATGCGCTCGACGAGCAGCGCCTGCGCCTGGCGTGCGGCCGGGATGTCGGCACCGTGCAAGATGCGCGCCATCATCGCCGCGTAGAGGTGGGGACGGGCCGCCGCGAAGCGCACGTAGTCGTCCCAGCCCTCACCGAACGCAACGATCGGGTCGGGCGAGCCGACCGCGGCCTTCTTGCTGGCGAGAAGCTGTTCGAACGCCTCCGCGATGGCGGCGCTGAGCAGACCATCGGCACTGCCGAAGTGGTGATACAGCGTCGGAGCCGTCACGTTCGCGATCGAGCAGACCGCCCGCGTCGAGAACCCCGCCTGCCCGTCCCGCTCCACGAGCTGAAGGGCTGCAGCAAGGAGGGTCTCTCGCGTATCCACTCCTTCGTTATAGCACCGCTATAGTGGTGTTGTCTATAGCGGTGTTATAGAGCCCGTTCCGGGGGTGACGTCATCAGGGCGATCGGGCGCCGAGGAGCAAGGGGAGGAGCACTAGCCTGACTACGTTCGGTGAACGCGGGCGCGGATCAAGGAGAGCCACGAGATGAGACCCCTTCGATACTCGATCAACGTCACGCTCGACGGCTGCTGCCATCACCAGGCGGGGCTCCCGCCGGACGAGGAGTCGATGCGGTACTGGACCGCCGAGATGGCACGAGCCGATGCCCTGCTGTTCGGCCGGGTGACCTACGAGATGATGGAGTCGGCGTGGCGGCGACCGGCGACGGGCACGTGGCCGGACTGGATGGGGGAGTGGGAGATCCCGTTCGCCGAGGCCATCGACCGGGCGAAGAAGTACGTCGTGTCCAGCACGCTGAGCGGGGCCGACTGGAATGCCGAGCTGGTGCGAGACGACGTGGGGGACACGGTTCGGCGGCTCAAGCAGGAGCCGGGGGAGGGCCTGTGGGTGGGCGGTGTGACGCTCCCCCTGGCGTTGGCCGATCTGGGACTGATCGACGAGTACGAGTTCCTGGTGCAGCCGGTCCTTGCCGGGCACGGGCCGACGTTGCTCGCCGGTCTGCGCGAGCGCATCCAGCTCGAGCTCGTGGATCGCCATGAGTTCCGGTCGGGGGCGATCGCCCTGCGATACCGGCCCACCTGAGTCGTCCGCCTGGCGGTGATCTGTCGCGCACGACCGCTCACCGACCAGCACACCGTCTGCACTCTCCGTGCGCTATCTGTCG
>JBDIAG010000034.1:0-13353 GCA_039812305.1 Actinomycetales bacterium
TGGAGCGGCTGCTGGCCGAGGCGGCCCGTCCGCACCGGGTGACCTACCGCAAGCTCACCCGGGACTGAGGGTCGATGGCGAGCCAGCGGGTCGAGGTCGCCCATCGGCCCGGTCGTGGTGAGGTGGCGTGATGCGCGACCCGCTGGTTCTCCTCGTCGACTTCTTCTTCTCCCCAGGTTTTGGTGGCTTGATGGCCGGTGTCGCGGCCTACATCGGTCTGCGTGGCGTCCGGGAGCGGATGCGGCTCGACCGGACCCTCGATGCTCAGGGATCGTCCCTGCGGCGATGGTGGGAGCTGGCGCACTATGTGGATCGTCAACTGGAACGTCCGGCCAGCCCGCTTTCGCTGAAGCGCCTCCAACTGCTCATCGACGAGATGAACGCACCGGAAACGGTGTTCTCGGAAGAGCAGGCCATGATGGGCGCCTGGCTCTCCTGGAAGGTCTACGAGAAGGTCACGATCAGCCCGGCGAATGCGTCGGGGGACACGGGACCGGGAGGTAGCGGGTCGGAAGGTACCGCGGGGGAAGGGACCGACGCGCAGGGTACGGGGCCGGAAGGCACAACTCCGGAAGGTACTGAGCCGACGGGCACTGAGCCGACAGGTACGGCGGGGGAGGACCGGCTCCGCCAGGAGGTGGCCCGGCGGGCGTTGGACACCATTGCGCGCCTGGACGCCGGCCGCGGCGGCCGCGGCCACGCCGTCTGAGTCGGGGTGTCCGTCCCCGCAGCCGTCTGTACTCCGGTCCGCCGCACGCCCGCGAAGTTGGGCTCGAGCAGCCGCCAGTTCTCCGATCGCTCCGGCACGTCGGCGAGATGCGGGCCGAGCGGCCGCCGGTGTCCCCGGCATCCAGTTATGGGCCGACTGGCCGGTGATCGCTGGTTGCTCGGCTCATAGCTGGTCAGCGTGCGAATGTCCGGTCAAGTCAGGGCCCTAGCGCCGCCCGTTTCTACCGGTTGTGGCGGTGTCAGTCCGGGAATTCGCGGCGGTAGGCGTCCAGTCCACCGTCGAGATGCCGCACGTCCGGATATCCGTGGGCGAGGAGGTATCCAGCGACCCGGGCCGAGCGAATGCCGCTGGCGCAGTGCAGGATGATCGGCCGGTCTCGTGGGAGTTCGGTTGTGCCAGTGAGGATCTCGTGCATCGGTACGAGCCGGGCAGCGGGCAGCCGGTCAATCGCGGCCTCGGCCGGCTCACGGACGTCGACGAGCACGACGCCGTCGCCGGATTCATCCGACAGTGACGCGAGCTCCCGCGCGGTGATGGTGGCCGGCCCCGGTGTCGTGGACTGGCCCGATCGGGCGCCGGTGGCCTCGGTCCGCAGCCCGTGGCTCGCATCCGCACCCGTCGATGGCGACCGCGCACCCGTCGATGGCGACTGCGCACCCGTCGATGGCGACCGCGCGGACGGCGTTTCGGAGGCCGCGCGGTCGGTGCCGGACGGGCCGATGGCTGAGGTGTCGGCGGCACGCGACTCCGACGCCGCAAGGTCGGTGACCGGCCGGCGGTTCGGATCGGGAGCCAACGGGATCTCCCGCCAGCTGGGCGCCAGGGCGTCGTGGACGAGCAGCCGGCCGACCAGCGGCCGCCCCACTCCGGTGATCAGTTTCAGGGCCTCGGTCGCCATCGCCGAACCGATCGAGCCGCACAGCGCCCCGAAGACACCGGCCTCGGCGCACGACGGCACCAGCGCGGGATCCGGCGGCTGCGGGAACAGGTCCCGGTAGAGCGGACCGTGTCCCGGCCAGAACACGCTGACCTGACCGTCGAACCGCAGGATCGACCCCCACACGCAGGGCAGGCCGAGAATCTCGCAGGCGTCGGCGACCAGATACCGGGTGGCGAAGTTGTCCGCGCCGTCGAGAACCAGGTGATGGCCGGACAACAGCGCCACGGCGTTGTCGGCGCGCAGCCGCACCGGATGCACGTCGATCCGGACCCCCGGATTGAGGTGCGCGACCGTCTCGGCGGCCGAGTCGACCTTGGGCCGGCCGATGTCGCCGACGCCGTGCAGCACCTGCCGTTGCAGATTGGACAGCTCCACCGTGTCGTCGTCCACGATGCCGATCGTGCCGACCCCGGCCGCGGCCAGGTACTGGATCACCGGCGCGCCCAGGCCGCCGGCCCCGATCACCAGCACGCGCGTGGCGGCCAGCCGGCGCTGGCCGTCCACACCGATGCCGGGCAGCAGCAACTGCCGGGCGTAGCGGCGCAGCTGGTCCCGGGAGAGCGGCGGTCCGGGCTCCACGAGCGGGTCGAAAGCGTTGTCGGTCAAGCAGTCTCAGCCTGGAGCCAGGACGGCCGGAGGAGCCGTCGTGGGTGGTTCACCTGGCCATCATAGGCAGGTCGTCCGGTACCCGTCGGGCGGCGCCACGGCCGCATCGTGCCCGCGGATGGCCGGTGACGTACCCGGTAGCCATCACCCGACCAGATGGCCGGGGGGCACGGGCCACACCAGGAGGCCACGCGAGGCCACCCGCGGGTACCCGCGGACCAGCTCAGCCCTTGACCATCGTCTGGCCCAACCCGGGATCGGCGCGCCACTGGCCGTCGGTCGGCACGATCAGCGGTGTTCCCGAGGCCGGGTCCTCCAGCACGAGGCAGTTGAGGTTGTAGACCTCCCGGATCAGCTCCACGGTCATCACCTCGCGCGGCGGCCCGGTGGCGACCACACGCCCGGCCTTCATGACGATCAGGTGGGTCGCGTACCGGGTGGCCTGGTTGAGCTCGTGCAGCACGGCGACGATCGTCGTCCCGCTGCGGTGCAGCCGGGCGAACAGGTCGAGGAGCTCGATCTGGTGGGTGATGTCGAGGTAGGTCGTCGGCTCGTCCAGCAGCAGGATCGGCGTCTGCTGGGCGATCGCCATCGCCGCCCACACCCGCTGCCGCTGACCGCCGGAGAGCGCGGACACCTCGCGTCCGGCGAGTTCGGCCACATTGGTGGCCTCCATCGCGTTCCGGACGGCCTCGTCGTCCTCAGCCGTCCACTGCCGCACCAGCTTCTGGTGCGGGAAGCGACCGCGACTGACCAGGTCGACGACGGTGATCCCGTCCGGCGCGATCGAGGTCTGCGGCAGCAGGCCGATGATCTGGGCGACCTCGCGCGGCTTGCGGGCGGTGATCGGGGTGCCGTCCAGCAACACGTGACCCGCGGCCGGTTTGAGCAACCGCGAGAGGGAGCGCAGCAGGGTCGACTTGCCGCAGGCGTTCGGCCCGATGATGACGGTGAACTCGTTGTCGGGGATGTCGACGCTCAGGTCGGTGCTGACCGTGCGTTCGTCGTAGCGGAGCGTGACGCCTTCCGCGCGCAGGCGGGCGGTGGCGGCGGTGGGGACGGTCATGAGCGGCGCCTCGCTTCGTGGACGAGCAGGGTGAGCAGGTCGACGCCGCCGAGCACCACCGTGATGACCCCGACCGGAAGGTCCACCGAGATCACGTGCTGGCCCAGCAGGTCGGCGCCGAGCAGGAGGAAGGCGCCGGTGAAGCCGGAGGCGGCGATGGGGATTCCGGCGCTCTTGGTGATTCGCCGGGCGATCTGGGGTGCGGCCAGGGCCACGAACGCGATCGGCCCGGTGGCCGCGGTCGCGATCGCCACCAGCGCGACCGCGAAGAGCAGCAGCCCGATGCGGGCGGACTCGACATGGACGCCGTGGGCGGCCGCCGCGTCGTCGCCCAGCTCGAGCTGCCGCAGTCGTGGGACGAGCAGGAGCCCGGGCGTGCACAGCAGCAGGGCGACGACGGCGGGGATCAGGGTTCCCCAGGTCATCAGCGAGATCGAGCCGGCGCCCCAGATCGAGGCCGACATCGCCACCTCCTCCTGCGCCCGCAGCAACAGGAGCAGGTTGAGGGCGTGCATGACGGCGGTGACCGCGATCCCGACGATGATCAGCCGGAAGCCCTGCATGCCGCCGGTGTAGGCGAGCGCGTAGACGATCACGGCGGTGCCGAGCCCGCCGACCAGGGCGCCCGCCGAGGCGCTGACCGTTCCGCTGCCGAGCAGCGTGAGCGCGATGAGCGCGCCGGTGTAGGAGCCGGCCGAGAAGCCGATCACGTCGGGGGAGCCGAGCGGGTTGCGGGTCAGCGACTGGAAGATCGCGCCGGAGATGGCCAGGCAGCTGCCGAAGACGAGAGCGGCCAGCACCCGGGGCAGACGCCATTCGCGCACCACGACGCTGGCGAAGTCGCCGTCGGTGGCGAACAGGGCGGAGAAGACCTCGGCTGGCGTCAGCCGATAGTCGCCCAGAGCCAGCGCGACCACGGTGAGGACGAGCGTCAGCAGGACGAGGCCGGTCAGCACGATCACGCCCCGCCAGGCCAGGTAGGTGCCGACGACCGGAACGCGCAGTCTGGCCCGCGGCTTGGTGTAGTCGCTGGTGGGAGGTGGCGGCAGGTGCAGGGTGCTCACAGTTCACTCGCCTTCTGCCTGCGGACGAGGAGGATGAGCACCGGGGCGCCCAGCAGCGCGGTGACCACACCGGCCGGCAGCTCGTTCGTCGAGATGAGGATCCGGCCGATCACGTCCGCGGCGACCAGCAGCACGGGGGCGGCCAGCACCGAGTAGGCGATGATCCAGCGCTGGTCCGGGCCGACGATCCAGCGCACCACGTGCGGGATCATCAGCCCGACGAAGGCGATCGGCCCGGCCAGTGCGGTGGCCGTGCCGGCGAGCAGCGTCACCCCGATCACGGCGAAGGTGCGCACCACCCGGACGTTCGCGCCGAGCGCGGTGGCCAGGTCGTCGCCCAGCGCCACCGCGTTCAAGGAACTGCTGATGACGATCGCGATGACCAGGCCGGCCACCACGAACGGCCAGGCGTAGGTGAGCAGGCTGAGATTGCGGTCCTCCAGCGATCCCGACTCCCACGAGGTCATCACCGCGAAACGCTCGCGGTTGGTCAGGACGATCGCCCGGGTGATCCCGCTCAGCACGGCTCCCAGAGCCACGCCGGCGAGCGTCAGCCGCACCGGACTGCCGCCGCCCCCGCCGGTGGAGCCGATCGCGTAGACGCCGACGGTGGCGAGCAACGCACCGGTGAAGGCGAGCACGAGGGAGCCGAAGGGCGACGTGATGCCGGCGAACCCGGCGCCGATCGCCAGCATGAAGGCGGCACCCGAGTTGACGCCGAGGATGCCCGGATCGGCCAGGGGGTTGCGGGTGACCGCCTGGATCAGTGCCCCGGCCACCCCCAGGCAGGCTCCGGCCACCAGACCGATGACGGTGCGGGGCAGACGGAGATTCATGACGACCACGGCGTTCTGACCCGAGCCGTGACCGCGGAGGATCTCGATCACCTCGCCGGGCGCGATCGAGCGCGCACCGATGGCGAGGCCGGCGACCACCGCTATGGCTAGGGCGACCAGCAGGCAGAGAAGACCCACCGCCCGCGTCAGATACGTGCGGTTGGGTGAATCGGCCCGAGGTTGCGCAGGCCGCTTCATCGACACGGACGTCACGGCGCGAGCATAGGCTAACCTCACCACTTGTCAGCAATACCTTGGGCCGTCCGATTGAAGGTGCCTCCCATGCGCGCACGTCCACTCGCCGTTCTCACCGCTGCGGTTCTGGCGATCGGCCTGGCGGCCTGCGGGTCGTCGTCCTCTCCGGCGGAGGACAGCGAAAGCACCACCTCGGCCGGCGAAGGCGGCTTCCCGGCCACCGTCTCCACCAAGTTCGGGGACGTGACGATCGAGTCGAAGCCGACCAAGGTGGTCGCTCTCGGCTGGGGTGACGCCGAGACCGCGCTCGCCCTGGGCGTGCAGCCGGTCGGCGCCTCCGACTGGCTCGGATTCGGCGGCGAGGGCGTGGGGCCGTGGGCGAAGGGCAAGTACACCAACCCGCCGGAGATCATCGGGACGATGGAGCCGTCCTACGAGAAGATCGCCGCTTTGAAGCCGGATCTCATCCTCGACGTCAAGAGCTCGGGTGACCAGGCGCGCTACGACCGCCTCAAGAGCATCGCCCCGACCATCGGTGTGCCGAAGGACGCCGACAACTACCTGACCAGCCAGGAGCAGCAGGTGACGATGATCGCCAGCGCCCTCGGCGAGGAGCAGAAGGGCGAGGAACTGCTCAGCGAGGTGGAGGACGCCTTCGCCAAGGCCGCCGACGCGCACCCGGCGTGGAAGGGCAAGACCGTCAGCGCAGTCACCAAGACCGCGGACGGGTGGGGCGCCTACCTCGAACGCAGCGAGCGGGTCACGTTCATGGAGAACCTGGGCTTCACGCTGAACCCGAAGATCGCCGCCCTCAAGCCGGACTCGACCGGGTTCTCGGCCAGTCTCTCCGCGGAGAACCTCGACACCGTCGACGCCGACCTGGTCGTCGCCTTCCCGATCTTCATCGACACCAACCAGCTGACCTCGGACGCGGCCTGGCAGGCCGTGCCCGCGGTGCAGGCCAAGCACGCGGTCGTGATCGATGGCGACCTCGCCCAGGCCTACTCGCTCGGCACGACGATGGCCACCCTGTACGCGATCGACCAGCTGGTCCCGAAGCTGGAGACCGCGGTCGGCAGCTGAGGGCCCGCCGGCACCCCTCAGCCGATCAGGGCGGTGGCCAGCCCGAGCGTGCTCACCACCACGGTGGCGATGGCGGCGAGGGCCAGGGTCCGCCGGCCCGTTCGGCGCAGGACATGCCAGTGCACCGAGCAGCCCAGGGCGAACATGGCCCCGACAACAGCACTGATTCGGCGAAGGCGGCCGCGTCGAGCACCGGCGTGGGCAACACGTCCAGGCTGCCCACCGCGACGCAGCCCAGGAAGCCGAGCACGAAGACAGGCACCAGCGGCTGACGCGAGGTGCTGACGCCGCCCCGGCGCTGACCGAGGGAGATCGCGGCCAGCACCGGGGCGAGCAGCAGAACCCGGGCGAGCTTGACCAGCACGGCCACCTTGAGCGCGGGCGTGCCGATGATGCCCGCGGTGGCCACCACCTGGGCCACCTCGTGCACGCTGGCTCCGGCCCACACTCCGGCGTCGTGCTGGTCGAGGCCGAGAACCGTGCCGGCCGCTGGCAACACGCCGATCATCACGGTCCCGAAGATCACTACCAGGGCGACGGCCGTGGCGGTCTCGTCGCTGTTCCGCTTGCGCAGCACCCCGTCCACTCCGGTGACGGCTGCGGCCCCGCAGATGGAGAAGCCGCAGGCGATGAGCAACGTCTGGGAGCGGCTCACCCCGAGCAGGCGCCCGGCTGCCATCGTCACGCCGATGCCGCCCGCGACGATCGTCGTCGCGCCGAGAAGGACCGGCCAGCCCAGACCGATGATGTCGCCCACCACCAGTTGCAGGCCCAGCAGCACGATGCCGACCCGCAGGAACCGCCGGGACGCCACCTGCAGCCCGGGAGAGATCGCGGCCGGGAGGCCCGAGCGCAGACCGGCGACGTTGCTGAGCACCGCCCCGGCGACGATGGCGATGAGCAACGGGCTGACCATCGGCAGCAGCAGGTGCGCCGTGAGCGCGAGGGCGGCACCGGCCAGGGCCAGCAGAACTCCCGGGACGATCGCACCGAAGGCGGTCGACCCAGGTGTGATCGAACCAGGTGTGATCGAACCGGGTGTGATCGAACCGGAGGTGGCTGGGCGGCCGGCGGGCAGCCGGCCGGGGGTGGGTCTACGTCGGAGCACTCCTCCAGCATGAAGCGGCGGGGCATATCGTAGTAGACGTCAATTGCGTATGAAAGCCATACACTACTGATATGCCTCCCGAGGATGATCCGCAGCGTTACCCGCCGGTGCTCGACCTGGCGGTGCTGGTCGCGGTCGCCGAGCACGGTGGGGTCGGGGCGGGCGCCCGCGCGCTGGGCATGGCTCAGCCCAATGCCAGCCGGGCCCTGCGCAGGCTGGAACGAGCCCTGAGACTCACTCTCCTGGAGCGGGGAGCGCGAGGAAGCGCGCTCACCCGCGAGGGTGCCCTGGTGGTGGATTGGGCTCGTCGCGTTCTCGAGGCCAATCAGCGGCTGGTCGTCGGCGCGGCCGCGATCGGCCGGCAGACCGGTAGCTCGTTGCGGGTCGCCGCCAGCCAGACCATCGCCGAGGAACTGCTCCCGCGGTGGCTGGCCGCGCTACGCCTCGAGCATCCGGAGGTGGAGGTGTCGTTGAGTGTCGGCAACTCCTTCGAGGTCGGCGCCCGCCTGAACGCCGGCGGGGTCCTGGGCTTCGTGGAGAGCCCGCAGCTGCCGAAGAGCCTCACCGTTGCGGTCGAGTCGCGGCGGGTGAGCGCCGATCGCCTGGTCGTGGTGGTGGCCCCCGGCCACGAGTGGGCGCGCCGCACCAGGCCGGTGGCACTGGACGAGTTCGTGCGGACTCGTCTGGTGGTCCGGGAGCCGGGCTCGGGGACCCGGGTCACCTTGGAGCAGGCGCTGGGCGACCTCACCCTGGCGCCACCCGCGCTCGAACTGGCCAGCAACGCCGCGGTGCGGGTGGCGGTGGCCGCCGGCGCCGGCCCGGCCGTGCTGAGCGAGCATGCCGTGCAGTCGGCGGTTCGCGCCGGAGAACTGCACGCGGTGATGGTGGAGGGACTGCTGGTCGAACGTCCCCTGCGCGCGATCTGGACTGCCGAGCCGGGCCTGTCGCCGGTCGCCCGCCGGCTCGTCGACCTGGCGGTGGCGTCGGAGCGGGACCGGCAGCCGTCCAACCCCGGCACCGGACGAGCCGGTCGGTAGCGACCCCGCCGGCGCAAGCCCCCACCCCGCCGAGGGGACCGAGCCCGGTAGCGAGGAGCTATCCCCCGAGGCGGCGGATGTGCTCGCGGATGTCGTCACGGATCGTGTCGATGAACGACGCCACGACCCGCACGAGGTCGGCGCCAGCCGGGTCTCCGGCGACGATCCAGACCTCGGTGTCCTCGCGGGCGACATCGGTCACGCCGTCCACCGCGACCAGGGCCTCGTAGACGCCGGCGTCCATCGCCGCGGAGAGCGGCCCGTCGCGGACGAACTCCGCCGCGGCCACGTGCACCTGCCACGGCCAGTCGCCGCCGTCCACCCAGCGCGAAGCGCCCACCCAGCAGACGTCGGGCTCGGACGTGTGCCGGCTCCACTCCTCCGCGATCTCCTCGTCGGCGGGCGGCTCCTGCCGCACATCGATGCTCATGGACGGACTCCTCCCCTCCAGCGGTCGAGACACCCCACGAGAACCAGCGATTCCGGGCGTGTCACGACCCCTCGACGTGTGCTGGTGTGCGCGTTCATCTTGGGGGCCGGACCATGCCCTCCTGGGCCACCGAGGCGACCAGGGTGCCGTCCTCGCTGAAGATCCGGCCGATGCCCAGGCCGCGGCCACCTTGGCCGGACGGGCTGCCGAGGGCGTAGAGCAGCCACTGGTCGACGTGCACCGGGCGGTGCCACCACATCGCGTGGTCCAGGCTGGCCATCGACTGCCCGCTGGTCCAGGCCAGGCCGTGCCGGCGCAGGATCGGCTCCAGCATCGTGTAGTCGCTGGCGTAGGCCAGGAGCGCGCGGTGCAGCAGCTGGACGTCGGGCACCGGCGCCACCGTCTTCATCCAGACCGCCATCCGTGCGGTGGGGGACGGGTCCGCCTCCAGGTAGATCGGCACGCTGACGTGGCGGACGTCGAAGGGGCGCTCGTGCGAGTAGTACTGGGCGGTCGGGTCGTCCAGGTGGCCGAGCAGGTCCCGGGTGGGGGGCAGGCTCTCCGGGCCGGGAACAGACGGCATGCGGTCGGCGTGACTCAGGCCGTCGTCCTCGGTCTGAAACGAGGCGGACATCCCGGCGATCGGCCGTCCGTGCTGGATGGCCAGCACTCGGCGGGAGCTGAACGACCGTCCGTCCCGCAGGTTCTCGACCTCGAAGGTGATCGGCACCAAGGCGTCACCGGGACGAAGGAAGTAGCCGTGCATCGAGTGCACCGGCCTGGCGGGGTCAACGGTCAGGCTGGCCGCCATCATCGCCTGGCCCAGCACCTGCCCGCCGAAGACCCGGCGGGAGGGGAACTTGGTGTATCTGGCTCCCTCGAAGAACTCGCGGCCGTTCTCGGTGCCGAGCGGGCGCACGTCCATCAGATCGAGGAGATCCTTGAGTACGGCTTCGGGTTCCGGAGGAGTCGCCACCCCGGCACGATATCGGGACTGCCGGGCGCCGGCGCGGAGTCGGACGGCTCGAAGAGTCCGCCCGTCGGGCGGGATCCTCGCGGGAGGATCGTCAGGACGGGTCGGGCGGAGGGCTCACCGGGGGTGGCCCTGCACGCGCCACCCGGCTCAGGTGTCACGATGGGCGGGTGAGTCCCGAGCCACAGACCTGGGTTCCCCGTGATTCCGCGATCCGCCGGGCCCTGCGCCGGGCGGAGAACGGGGCGGCCATCGACACGACCGAGGCCGCCACCCTCCTGCACTCCCGCGGCGAACAACTCGACCGGTTGACCACCGCGGCCGGCCGGGTCCGCGACGCGGGCGTCGGGCAGCGGTACGGCGCCCCGGTCATCACCTACTCGCCCAAGGTCTTCATCCCCCTCACCCGGCTCTGCCGGGACCGGTGTCACTACTGCACCTTCGTCGCGGCGCCGGCCGCGCTGGAGCGGGCCGGGCAGGATCTCTACCTCTCCCCGGACGACGTGCTCCGGATCGCGCGACAGGGCGCCGCCCAAGGCTGTACCGAGGCCTTGTTCACGCTCGGCGACCGTCCCGAGGACCGCTGGCCGGCCGCGGCCGACTGGCTGGCCTCGCGTGGGTACGACTCGACACTGGAGTACGTCCGGGCGATGGCCATCCTCGTCCTGGAGGAGACCGGGCTGCTGCCGCATCTCAATCCCGGGGTGATGAGCTGGGCCGAGATGAACCGGCTCAAGCCGGTGGCGCCGTCGATGGGGATGATGCTGGAGACGACCTCCCGGCGGCTTTTCGAGACCCGTGGCGAAGTGCACTTCGGTTCGCCGGACAAGGATCCCGAGGTGCGCCTGCGGGTCCTCACCGACGCCGGACGGCTGGCCATCCCGTTCACCACCGGGGTGCTGGTCGGCATCGGCGAGAACGCCGAGGAATTGGCCGACTCGCTGTTCGCGATCCGCTCGGCACACGCCCAGTACGGGCACGTGCAGGAGGTCATCGTCCAGAACTTCCGGGCGAAGCCCGACACGGCGATGCGCAACAGTCCGGACGCCGGGCACGACTACTACCGGGCCGCGCTGGCCGTCGCCCGGCTGGTGCTCGGCCCGAAGCTGCCGATTCAGGCACCGCCGAATCTCTCCGATCTCGACTCGCTGCCGGAGCTGGTGGCCGCTGGGGTGGACGACTGGGGTGGCGTCTCGCCGGTGACACCCGACCACGTCAACCCCGAGCGGGCCTGGCCGCACCTGGCCGACCTGGAGAGAGCCACCGCGGCAGCAGGTTTCGAGCTGAAGGCGCGCCTGACCGCGCATCCGCGGTACATCCTGGCGGGGGAGCCCTGGATCGACCCGCGGGTGATGCCGCACGTGGCCGCGCTGGCCGGGCCCGACGCGCTCAAGCGCGAGGGCGCCATCCCCGCCGGTCTGGCCTGGCAGGAGCCCGACCAGTCCTGGACGAGCTCGGGACGGGTCGACCTGAACACCGGGATCGACGAGTCCGGACGGATCACGCAGACCCGGTCCGACATCGGCGAGGTCTACGGGTCGTGGACGGAGCTCGCCACCAAGCTGCCGGCGCAGGCGAGCGTCCACGTGCTCGACAGCGATGTGAAAGCCGCTCTGCGGCGGGCCGAATCCGACCCCGCGGGGCTGACCGCAGAGCAGGCGCTCACCCTGATGTGCAGTGACGGCCCGGCTTTGGACGAGGTCTGCCGGCTGGCCGACGAACTGCGCCGGCAGGCCGTCGGGGACGAGGTCACCTACGTCGTCACGCGCAACATCAACTTCACCAACGTCTGCTACGTCGGGTGCCGGTTCTGCGCCTTCGCCCAGCGGCGCACCGACGCCGACGCCTTCACCCTGTCGATAGAGGAGGTGGCCCTGCGGGCCAAGCAGGCCTGGGACGCCGGGGCGACCGAGGTGTGCATGCAGGGCGGCATCCATCCCGACCTGCCCGGCACCGGCTACTTCGATCTCGCCCGGGCGGTGAAGGCCGCTGTGCCGCAAGTGCATCTGCACGCCTTCTCGCCGATGGAGGTGATGAACGGGGTGGCCCGCACCGGGATGTCCGTCGCCGAGTTCCTCACCGAGCTCAAGGCGGCCGGGGTCGACTCGATCCCCGGCACGGCCGCAGAGATCCTGGACGACGACGTGCGGTGGGTGCTGACCAAGGGCAAGCTGCCGGCGGCAGCCTGGCGCGAGGTGGTGACCACCGCGCACCAGGTGGGGCTGCCGTCCACCTCGACGATGATGTACGGGCACGTCGACGAGCCCCGGCACTGGGTCGGCCACCTCCGGACCCTCGCCGACATCCAGCGGGAGACAGGCGGTTTCAGCGAATTCGTGCCCCTGCCGTTCGTCCATCAGTCCTCCCCGATCTACCTGGCCGGGCTGGCCCGGGCGGGGGCGACCGCTCGGGAGAACCGGGCGGTGCACGCGATGGCCCGGATCATGCTGCACGGTCTCGTCGACAACATCCAGGTCTCCTGGGTGAAGCTCGGAGTGGAGGGCGCGGCGGCGATGCTCGACTCGGGCTGCAACGACCTGGGCGGCACCCTCATGGAGGAGACGATCTCCCGGATGGCCGGCTCGGAGCACGGCTCGTCCAAGACCCCCCGGGAACTCGAGGAGATCGCCCGCGTGGCCGGACGCCCGGCCCGTCAGCGCACGACCCTGTACGGCCGCCCGACCGAGGAACGGGTCACGACCAGCCGCAACGTCCGCAGCTATTTGAGACTGACGGCCCTGCCGGTCTCCCCGGCCCAAAAATAGAACTGAGGGTTTTGCGGGCCGAAGGCCCTGCCGGTCTCCCCGGCCTGGATAAGCACTGAGGGTTTGTGGGCCGAAGGCCTTGCCGGTCTCCCCGGCCCGAAATAGCACTGAGGGTTTTGCGGGTCGACGGCCCGGCCGGTCTCCCCGGCCCGAAATAGAACCAGCGGTTCTGCGCTCTCGACCGGCCTCGCCTACCATGGTTCGGCCATGGCCGAGCTGCTGGAGATCACGTTCCCGCCCGAGCTGCCGGTCACCGGCCGCCGGGCGGACATCGCCGCCGCGATCCGCGACCACCAGGTCGTGATCGTCGCCGGCGAGACGGGTTCCGGCAAGACGACGCAGCTGCCGAAGATCTGCCTCGCGCTCGGCCGGGAGCGGATCGCGCACACCCAGCCCCGCCGGATCGCGGCCCGTAGCACGGCCGAGCGGGTCGCGGAGGAACTCGGGACGGAGCTCGGCGACGTCGTCGGCTACACGGTGCGCTTCACCGACCAGGTCAGCGCTTCCACCCGGGTGCGGG
>JBDIAG010000035.1:0-13313 GCA_039812305.1 Actinomycetales bacterium
GCCTACGCGGGCCCGGCCAGTCGCGGGTACATCGAGGTCGACGTGCTGACCGGTGACATCGGCCGAGTCGCGGGCGGCGGTGGGATCGCCGAGGTGGGCAACCTGTGGCTGGCCGACCTCGACGACGACGCCACCGCACACTGCCTCCTGCGCGAGGCGGCCCGGTGGCTGCGGCTGGGTGGGGTGAACCTGCTCCTCGCCTACACCGGCGCCGGCGAACAGCGGGAAGCCGACCTCCTGCACCGGGCGGGCTTCCAACTCCTGTCCACGACCACCCGAGAGTGGCGCCTCCCCTGACCCGGTTTCGTCACCTGGGACCCGTATCCGGGCCTGCGGTGACAGAACCGGTGTGGTCGGGCCAGTAGAAGCTGTCGGGCTTCGCCCGGGCGCCGAAGATGGCCTGGCCGACCCGCACGCAGGTGGCGCCTTCCTCGACCGCGATCTCGTAGTCGCCGGACATGCCCATCGACAGCTCCCCCGGTCCGACGAGGTCGGGGGCGTCGTCACGGACGCGGTCGCGCAGGGTCCGCAGCACACGGAAACACTGCCTGACCCGCTCGGCGTCGGAGGAGAAGATCGCCAACGTCATGAGGCCCCGCACCCGCAGGCTGGAGAAGCGAGGAAGCTCGGTGAGGAAGGCCGGCACCTGCTCCGGCGCGAGGCCGAACTTCGACTCCTCCGCCGAGGTGTTCACCTGCACGTACACGTCGAGGGAGCGCCCGGCCGCCTGGAGCCGCCGGTCGAGGGCTTCGGCGACCCGCAGGCTGTCCAGCGCCTGGAACTCCGCGGCGAACGCCGCCACGTCGCGGGCCTTGTTGGTCTGCAGATGCCCGATGACGGACCAGGCGACCTCCAGATCGGCCAGGTTGGCGTGCTTGCGCTTGGCCTCCTGCACCTTGTTCTCGCCGAGTTGGCGGCACCCCGCCGCCACGGCCAGCCGCAGCCGCTCCTCCGGAACCGTCTTGCTGACCGGCAGCAGTCGGACCTGTGACGGGTCCCGCCCGGCGCGCTGCGCGGCGGCGTCGATCCGCGCCCGCACGCCCTCGAGATTGCGGACGAAATCCTCCACCGTCGTCGCCGTCGGATAGCCCGTCCCATCGCTGCGCTGCGGTGTGTCTGACATGAATCACACCATGCCATGCGCCTCCCGGCGCCTGGTAGACACCCTCCGGTGTGACGGTGTGGATGTCGACGTCACGACGTCAGTCACGGGAAGGCACGCCGGGCTGCCGAGGTGTCTCCGGCCGGCCGACGACGCACGCGGACGGTGCCCCGTCGCGATACCACTCGAGGATGTAGCGGGCCGGGTCCTCCTCGTAGTGCCTCAACGCCGCATCCGAGAGGAACGCGGCGTGCGGGGTGACGATCGCGCGCGGGTGGGTGCGCAAGGGGTGATCCGCCGGCGGCGGCTCCCCGACGAGCACGTCGAGGCCCACGCCGGTGAGAGTTCCCGCATCGAGCGCCGCCGCACAGGCGTTCTCGTCGACGAGCTCCCCGCGAGCCGTGTTCACCAGCACCGCGCCACGGCGCATCGTGGCGATGCGTTCGGCGTCCATGAGGTTCCTGGTGGTCTCGGTGAGCGGCAGATGCAGGGAGACGACGTCGGCCTCCCGGAGGAGTTCGTCGAGCTCGGCGGGGCGGGCCACGTCGTCGGACGGCGGGCGCAGCGGGTCGTAGGCCAGCACTCGGCCGAACAGCGGAGTCGCGAGGCGAGCGAGCTCCGCGCCGATCCGGCCGTAGCCGACGATCCCGATGGTCAAGGCGCTCAGGCGCCGCGGCATCGAGTCGAGATCGTCGGTCCACCCGCCCTCGGCGCTCACCCGCATCATCGACGGAATCCCGCGCAGCACCGACAGGGCCAGGGTCAGGGCGTGCACGGCGACCTCCTCCGTGGCCGCATGGCCGACATTGGTCACCCAGATCCCGTGCTCGGTCGCGTAGCCGACGTCGACCATGTCGGTGCCGTTGCTGGAGGTCGAGATGATCGCGAGCTGCGGCAACTGGTCGATGAGGGCGGGACCGATGGTCGAGTATCCGGCGATCACCCCGAACGCGCGACGCTGGGACGGATCGACGTCTCCCCGGTCGTCGACCCGCAGCACCTCGGTCTCGATCCCGGCGGCCGCCAGGAGGGTGCGGGCGGGATCGGGATCGAGATCGGTCAGCTCCGCGAAAAGCACGAGTGGCTTCTGATCTGTCATGGCCTTCTCTCTGTGGTGAATGACGGACACGGGTGGGCCGGCATCGATGCGGGCCCACCGAACGCGCGGGCCAGCCCCACCGAGCCGGCCACCCCACCGGCGGGTCAGGAGACGACGGCATCCCCGGCGGTGCGGTCCGGGTGATCCGGATCGGCCGGAGCCGCCGTCCCCGCGAGCCGACCGTCCCAGATCTCGAGTACGTCGGCCGGAGTGCGCGGGGTCGCCAGGCTGGCGACCACGTAGGCGAGGAGGCTGGTGATCAGCCCGAAGTAGATCGGCTCGTTGGCGTACACGCCGCCCTCGACGAAGAACATCGTGCCGATCGTGACGACCGCTCCGACGCCCATCGCCACCAGGGCGCCGATCCCGGTCGCCCGCTTCCAGAAGAAGCCGCCCAGGATCGGGACGAGCAGACCTCCGACCAGGATGTCGTAGGCGATCGTCAACGCCGCGACGACGTCGTTGAGCAAGGCCGCGACCACGATCGACAGCACGCCGATCACGGCCACGTAGATGCGGTTCGAGTTGACGTCGTGTTCCGGGTTCTCGCCGTCGGACTCGACCCCGGCCTTGCGTCCGACGAGGCGGGCCAGCAACGGGACGACGTCGGCGCGGGCCACGGTCGCCGCCGCGATCAACGCCCCGGAGGCGGTCGACATCATCGCCGCCACCGCCGCGGCCAGCACGATGCCGGAGACCCCGATCGGCAGGATCTCTTCGGCGACGATGGCGTACACGTCGTCGCTGGCGTCGACGTTCGGCATGAACGACGCGGCGGCGGTGCCGATCAGTGCGCCGGCGATGCCGTACAGCACGCAGTACAGGCCGGCGGCCGTGCCACCCCAGCGCGCCACCTGGGGCGAGCGGGAGGTGAAGACGCGCTGCCAGATGTCCTGCCCGATCAGCATGCCGAACGAATAGACGACGAAGAAGGTGATCGCGGTCTCGACGCCGATCGCCCCCGGGTCGAAGTAGGACGCGTCCAGCCGCTCCCGCATCCCGGAGAAGCCGCCGGCGTGGACGAGGCTGAAGGGCAGCAGCAGGAAGAAGACACCGATCGTCTTGATGACGAACTGCACCATGTCCGACAGGGTGATCGACCACATGCCGCCGATCGAGGAGTAGAGCATCACGATGCCGCCACCGATGATCACCGACAGCGTGCGATTCGTGCCGAACAGCACGTTGAAGATCGTCGCGTAGGCGATCGTCGAGGTCACCGAGAGCATGAACGTGTAGGCGACCATGACCAGACCGGACGCGCTGGTCGCGTTCACCCCGTAACGCAGGTGCAGCATCTGGGCGACCGTGTACACCTTCAACCGCTGGATCGGGCCGGCGAAGATGAGACTGAGCGCCAGCAGCCCGACGGCGATGGCGACCACGAGCCACATCCCGGAGATCCCGTAGGTGTAGCCGAGGCCGACCCCGCCGACCGTGGAGGCCCCGCCGAGCACCACGGCGGCCATCGTCCCGGTGTAGAAGCCCGGCCCGAGCCGGCGGCCGGCGACGAGGAAGTCGCTGGCGTCCTTGGTCCTCGTCCGTCCCCAGAAGCCGAACGCGATCATCGCCGCGAGGTAGACGACGATGATGATGATGTCGAGGTTCATCGTGGGATCCTCCGTTGTCGTTCTTCTCTTGTGTCCGGCCCAGACCGCACCGGCCCCCGGGAGATGCAGCTACGTCAGTTCGAACATCCGCAGCACTGCAGGCACCACCACGACCGAGGGACCCGGTTCGCGGATGGCGGAGGCGACGACCTCGCCGACGTCGTCGAGCGTTGCCCGGTGGGCAGCGACGTCGAACGCCTGGGCAAGGGCGACGAAATCGGGACGGGCCAACTCGGTCGTCGTGGCCTGACCGAACTTGCCCGTCATGTATTCGCGGAGGATTCCGTAGCCGCCGTCGTCGACGACCAGCCAGGTCACGTCCGCATCGTGCTGGCGAGCCGTGGCCAACTCGGCGATGCCGTACATGGCCCCACCGTCGCCGGAGACGGCCAGCGTCGCCTGCCCCGATCCGATCGACGCCGCGACCGCCGCCGGGAAGGCGAACCCGAGCCCGCCGGCTCCCTGGGCGGAGTGGAAGCCGCCGGTCAGGGGGTCCCACACCGACCAGGCCCAGTAGCCGGCGATCGTCATGTCCCAGAACGTGGGCACGTCGGCCGGGACGGCGGCGCGCAGGTCGGCCAGCAGGCCGCGTTCGGCGGCCAGATCCTGGGCCTGCAGCCGAGCCTCCACCCGGGCGCGCAGGTCGGCGGCGATCCGGGCTCCGTCGGCGGTGGCGAGATCCCCCGCCGGAGCCGGCAGCAGGTCGGCGATCGCGTGCAGGGCGAGCCCGGCGTCGGCGTGCACGCCCAGCGACGGATAGTTCGACCCGAGCACGCGGGGCTCGGCGTCGATCTGGATCAGCCGGCCGCGCGGCGCGAAGGTGAAGTAGTTGCTGGTGACCTCGCCGATCGTCGTGCCGATCGCGAGCAACACGTCCGCGCTCTCGAGAAGCTCTGTGGTGTAACGGTCTTCGATCCAGGACGCGGCGGACAGTGGGTGCGCGAACGGCAGCGCGCCCTTGCCCCCGACGGTCGAGACCACCGGCGCGCCCAGCGCCTCGGCGACCCGCCGCAGTCCCTCCGGACCGGTGGCCGACCGGCGCACGCCTCCCCCGGCCAGGATCACCGGACGCCGCGCGGCGGCCAGCAGCCGGGCCGCCTCCTGCGCCACCTCGACCCGGGGCGGGCGCTCGGCGATCGAGTACACCGCGGAGCGCACCGGCGGTACCGCGACCGATCCGAGGAGGACGTCCTCGGGGATCTCGACCCAGGTGGGCCCGGCCGGCGCCGCCCGCGCGAGCGCCCACGCGTCGGCGATCGCGGACGGGATGTGCGCGGCGTCGCGCACCACCGCGGTGCTCTTGGCGACGTTCTGGGCGCTCTTCTGCTGGTCGTCCAGCTGGTGGAGCAGGCCGTTGCGCTGACCACCGAGGCCCCGCCGGGGCACCTGCGAGGAGATGACCAGCAGCGGCACGCCGGTGGTGTACGCCTCCTGCAGGGCACCCAGCGCGGTGAGCGCACCCGGGCCGGTGGAGACGAAGAGGACGCCGACCCGGCCGGTCACCCGGGCATAGCCGTCCGCGCCGAAGGCCGAGTTGTTCTCCACCCGTGAGCTGACGAAGGTCAGGTCGCTGCGCCGGATCGCGTCGAACAGGCCCAGCGCGTGCTGACCGGGGATACCGAAGACGTGGGTGACGCCCAGCGCGGTCAGCGTCTCGACGACGACATCTCCCCCGTTGCGTTCGTGATCCGTGCCGTCGGGCTCCGGCATGTCAGTTCTCCTCGTGCTTGAGCGCGAGCAGGGACACCAGGTCGTAGGCGACGTGAGACGCTGCGACACCGGTGATCTCGGCGTGGTCGTAAGCGGGCGCCACCTCGACGACGTCGGCGCCGATCAGGTTCAGGCCGCGGAAGCCGCGCAGGATCTCCAGCAGCTCGCGGCTCGTCATGCCGCCCGCCTCCGGCGTGCCGGTGCCCGGCGCGTGCGCCGGGTCGAGGACGTCGATGTCGATCGAGACGTAGAGCGGACGATCGCCGATCCGGTCGCGCAGCTTGGCGACCACCTCGGCCACGCCCTGGTAGTAGACGTCGGAGCTGGTGACGATGCCGAAGCCGAAGCGGCGATCGTCCTCGAGATCCTTCTTGCCGTAGAGCGGGCCGCGGGTGCCGACGTGGCTGAGCGCCTCGGTGTCGATGATCCCCTCCTCGACGGCCCGGCGGAACGGCGTGCCGTGGGTGTACTCGGCGCCGAAGTAGGTGTCCCAGGTGTCCAGGTGCGCGTCGAAGTGCACGAGGGCGACCGGGCCGTGCTGCGCGGCGGCGGCCCGCAGCAACGGGAGAGCGATCGTGTGGTCGCCACCGAGGGTGACCAATCGCGTTCCGTCGCTGGTGAGCCGGGCCGCCGCGTCCTGGATCGTCTCGATCGCTTCGCCTATGTTGAACGGATTGACAGCGACGTCACCGGCGTCGGCAACCTGGGCGATCGCGAACGGGGAGACGTCCAGCGCCGGGTTGTACGGCCGCAACAGCCGAGACGCCTCGCGGATGTACGTCGGCCCGAATCGCGCACCGGGACGGTAGGAGACTCCGCTGTCGAAGGGGATGCCGGCCAGGACGATGTCCGCGGACTCCACCTGATCGAGACGGGGCAGACGGGCGAATCCGTCCCGCCCGGCGTAGCGGGGAACCTTCGAGCTGTCGACGGGGCCAAGGGGCTCGGACACTCTGCGACCTCCGGGGTTGCGCAGCAGAAAACCTTTGATGCCTTGGAGGCATCGGATCGCGCCAACGTAGTAGCGTCACTTTCCCGCCGTCAAGAGTCCGGGCAGAGATCGTCCGCAGTGTTACGTGCCCGAAACATCCGGGGCCGGAGACAGCAAATCGCCTGCCCGGCCCCGCGATTGGGGCCGGACAGGCGATGGGGAGGCGGTGGCGGCTAGCCGTGCTGATGACCGTCCGAGCCGTAGTTGACGATCGCGATCTGGTCGGGCGTCCCCTTGACGTCCGCGGTCTTGACGGTCTCGCCGCTGGTCAGGTCGACGACGACGATCTTCTTCGCCATCGGATCGGTCACCCACACCTGGTCGCCGGCCAGAGCGATCTGCGGACGTGGCTCGAGGAAGTCCTCGGGCGCGGTCCAGGCGGCGATCGCCGGGACCACCTTGATCTCGCCACTGGCCAGGTTCACGACATGGAGGTTGCCGTCGGTGCCGATGACGACGGCGTTGCCCTCGGCCGAGGCCAGCCGCGAGAACGCCACCCCGAGGTCGACGACCTTCGCGCTGCCGGCCGCGGTGTCGTACAGCGCGATCTTGTTCGCCAGGGTCGGGTCGTCCGCCTCGGAGCTGAGGGTGCCGGCCAGCACCGGCGAGGAGCCGTCCCCGATCAGGTGTCCGGTGCCCGCGCCGGGCACCGGCGAGGCGATCTTGCGGGCGCCCGTGTCGTCCACCACCATGATCCCGTCGGCGCAGCCGAAGGCGTATCCGGACTCGCCCAGGTGGGCCTCACCGTGCAGGTGCGGGCAGCCGTCGTACTTGTCGACCTCCTTGCCGTCGGCGTCCAGCACCTCGACGCCGGCCGCCTCCTTGTCGGCCGAGAACGAGGCGAGGTAGCCGCCGCCGTGCAGCGGCACGGCGACCCCATGATGGGCGTCCTTGAGATCGATGGTCTTCGGCTGGGCCGTGCCGTCTTCGAGGTCGGACTTCTCGACGACGTCGAAGTTGCCCGCGTCGTCGTCCCAGACCACGGTGCGCTCGTCGTCACTGACTGCGTGGTAGCTGGTGCCCTTCAGTTCCAGATCCGGCCGGGACGGCTCGACGACGTAGGAGTGCCCGTGGTCGCCGTGCGACTCGGTCCAGGAGCCGGCATCGACGACGCGGACGAGCTTCTCGGTGTGCTGCAGCGCGAAGACGTGCCGGCCGTCGGCGGCCGGCGCCAGATAGGGCGTGTTCTTCACGTCGAAGCTGGCGATGTCGGTCAGCTGCTCGGCGTCCATCACCGCGACGTGGTCGGGGTAGGCGACGACGGCCCGCGGCTCGGCGTGATCGGTCTGGGTCGGTTCGGCGCTGCGGGTCTCCTCGCTGCGGGTGGCCGTCTCGGTCTCGGAGGACGCGTCGGCACCGCCGCAGGCGGCGAGCAGGGCGGTGGCGAGCACGGCGAAGCCGGTCAGCGCGGGGGTACGGGTCAGGGGTCGACTCATGCCGACATACCTACCCTTAATTGAGAATGGTTGTCAATTTCTCGACCGGTGTCGGCTTATTCGTCAGTAGCTCCACAATGCGGGGACGAGCACCCAGAGCACGTCGGCACCCTCCTCGCTGAGCACCGACCAGCTGTGCGGCTCGCGACCGTTGAAGGTGGCGGTGTCGCCGGGTTCCAGCTCCCACTCCTGCTCGGAGAAGCGCACCATGACGCGACCGCTGAGCACGTGCAGGACGTCGATCTCGGCGGCGAGCGAATACAGCTCCTCGCCGCCGTGACCGCCCCGGTCGATCCGGGACCGGACCACCTGCAGGCGCTCCTCGTGGCGGGGCGAGACGAGCCGTTCCTCGGTGCCCACTCCGCCGAGATTCAGCCGCGGGCCGGCACCGGCGCGGACCACCTGGACGTCCGGCACCTCGAACAGCGACCCGACCGGGATCGAGAGCACCTCGCACAGCGTCACCAAGGAGGCGACGCTCGGCGAGGTCTTGCCCCGCTCCACGCGGGACAGGAACCCCTTCGTCAACCCGGTGATCTGGGCGACGTCGTTGATGCTGAGGTGCTGGGACTGGCGCGCCGCGCGCAGCCGGGGGCCGATCGCGGCCCGTTGGCCGTCCGGCTCGATGGGCAGCGAACGCATGCGTACACGGTAATGCGAGCGTGGTCCGGGCGGGGGCGGGGCGGCCCTCCGGTCCCGTCCTGCGGAGGCGCCCGGACGCACTCGGGTCAGCGGCGGCCCCGCCTGGCCAGGATCTCGTCACTGATCTCACCGACCAGTTCCTCGAGGACGTCCTCGAGGAAGACCACGCCGAGCTGCTCCCCACCGGCGGCGACCAGAGCCAGGTGCGAGCGGAAGCGCTGCATCGCCTGCAGCACCTCCTCCACCTCCGCCGACGGCGGGACGTCCGTCATCGGCCGGATCACGTCCACCGACATCGGCGCGTGGTAGGCGTCGTCGCCCACGCCGAGCACATCCTTGACGTGGACGTATCCCAGAATGCCCCGCTCGTTCTGGACCGGGTAACGGGAGAAGCCGTGCTTGCGCACCGCCTCCTCGACGTCGGCCGCGGACGCCGTCACCGGCAGGATCACCAGCGCGTCCCGGCCGATCATCACGTCGGACGCCTCGTGGTCGCTGAACTCCAGCGCCTCGGTCATCAGCCGGCCGTCGTCGATCAGGCCTTCGCGGTGCGACTCCTGGACGATCGACTGGACCTGCTCGACGGTGTAGGTGGAGGCGACCTCGTTCTGCGGCTCGACTCCGAACACCCGCAGCGTCAGGTTGGCGACGACGTTGAGGAACCACACCACCGGACGGACCACCCTGGTCACCCAGACCAGTGGCGGCGCGAGCAGGAGGGACGAACGCTCGGGCGAGGCGATCGCGATGTTCTTCGGCACCATCTCGCCGACGACGACATGCAGGTAGGACACGATGCCGAGCGCGATCGCGAACGCGATCGGATGGACGAAGGCCTCGGGTACCCGCAGGTAGGCGAAGATCGGTTCGAGCAGGTGCGCCAGGGCGGGCTCGGCGACGGCACCCAGGCCGAGCGAGCAGACGGTGATGCCGAACTGGCAGGTGGCCAGCATGAGCGAGACGTGTTCCATCGCGTGCAGCGTCGTCCTGGCCGCGGAGCTGCCGGTGGCCGCCCGCGGCTCGATCTGGGAACGACGCGCGGACATGATGGCGAACTCGGCGCCGACGAAGAAGGCGTTGCCGAGCAGCAGCACGAGACCCAGCAGGAGGCTCATTCGTCCTCCTCCCGGGGTTCGGGCAGGCGCGTGAACCGGATCAGTTCGATCCGCCGCACGGCGATCTCCTCCACCCGCAGCCGCCAGCCGGGGATCTCCACCTCGTCGCCGACGACCGCGAGCCGGTCGAGCTCGTCCAGGACGAAACCGGCGACGGTCTCGTAGACCGGGCGCTCCGGGACGGGTGCGCCGATGATGTCGCGGATCTCGTCCGGACGCAGATCGCCGGGCATGAGGTACTCCCCGTCCCCGCCCGGCCGCACCCGCGGATCCTCCTGGTCGTGCTCGTCGACGACCTCGCCGACCAGCTCCTCGACCAGGTCCTCCAAAGTGACGATGCCGGCGGTGCCGCCGTACTCGTCCGAGACGACCGCCATCTGCAGGCCCTGCGTGCGCAACTGCACGAGGAGCGGGTCGAGCCGGAGGGTCTCCGGCACCCGCAGCGGCTCGACCATGAGCGAGCCGACGTGCGCCTCGGTGCGCCGCTCGCGCGGTACGGCCACCGCCCACTTGATGTGGACGACGCCGACGATCTCGTCCAGCCCGCCTTCGGCCGTCACCGGGAAGCGAGAGTGACCGCTGGTGTGTGCGAGTTCGACGACGTCGGCGGCGGTGGCCGAGTCCTCGACGCCGATGACGTCCACCCGGTGCGTCATCACGTCGGAGGCCGACCGCTCGGAGAAGCCGATCGAGCGGGCGACGAGAGTGGCCGTCCCTTCGTCCAGGGTGCCGGCCTCGGCCGAGCGCTTGACGAGGAAGACGAGTTCCTCCGGTGTGCGGCCCGAGGAGAGCTCCTCCTGGGGCTCGATGCCCATCCGGTGCAGGATCGCGTTGGCGGAGCCGTTGAGCACGGTGATCATCGGTCGGAACACCCAGGTGAAGGCCCGCTGCATCGGCACCGCCCACAGGGCCGTGCCCATCGGCCGGGCGATCGCGAGGTTCTTCGGCACCAGTTCGCCGATGATCATCGAGACGGCGGTGGCCAGCACCATGCCGGTGCCGACCGAGACCGCGCCGACCGAGTCCTCGGGGAGCCCGAGGCTGGTCAGCGGTGATTGCAGCAGCCTCGAGAGTGAGGGCTCCACCAGGTAGCCCACCAGCAACGTGGTGAGCGTGATGCCGACCTGGGCTCCGGAGAGCTGGGTGGACAGGGTCTTCACCCCGACGAGCACGCGAGCGGCGGCCGGCGAGGTGGCCGCGGCACGTTCGACATCGGGACGATCGAGGGTGATCAGGGAGAACTCAGCGGCGACGAAGACCCCGGTCATCAGGGTGAGGACAACGCCGAGTCCGAGGAGTAACCACTCCACGAGCACGAGAGATTCACAGCCTTCAGGCAGTTTTGTCGGTCAGGACACCGCGTCCGTCGCGGCATGGTGAAGCAGAAGTCTAACTGGACGGGAGGCCGGACCGAGCATTCGCGGGCTCGCGCGCCCACTGGCGGCCTCGTCCGCAGGGTCCCCGGCTGCGAAGCGCGCGAATCAGCCCTACGTTGGCACCATGAACTCCGACGTCACCGCCGAGGCGAGGGTCCGCCGACAGTCGTGGCGAGGGACGAAGAAGTACGTCAAACGCGCGCTCTCCTTCTCGATCCCTCACCTGGCGATGCGGGCCGGCGTGGCTCTCTACCCGCGCGAGCTGGATCGCTACCGGCTGCCGGCGCCGGCCCGGCTGCGGTCGGTGACGGCTCGCATGGCCGGGGTCGAGTTCGTCATGCTCGATCCGGCCCGCTGCATCGTCGCCAAGGAGTTGTACTGGGGGCACGGCCGCCGGCCGAGGCCCGCCGACCAGGCCGCTCTGGACGTCTTCGCCGCGCTCGCGCGTGGGGCTGACCTCGTGCTGGACATCGGGTCGTACACCGGGATCTTCGCCGTGCTGGCGGCCAAGGTCGCCCCGCAGGCCCGGGTGCACGCCTTCGAACTCATCCCGGCCTCGGCGCAGGCGGCGATCGACAACGTGGTCGCCAACGACCTCCTCGACCGCGTCGACGTGCATCTGCGCGGGATCGGTCCCGACGGCGAGCACGTGCGGGTGCCGGCCGGACGGGACGGCTCGGCCCTGCCCGACTTCCTGTCCACCACGATGACGTTCGAGGACGGCGTGCGCGTGCCGCTGGTCAGTCTCGACTCGGTGCTCGCGGAGCATCTCACTGCCGCGGGGCCGGGTGCCGAGCAGCCGGACCGGGTGGTCATGAAGATCGACGTCGAAGGCGCCGAAGACGGGGTGCTGGCCGGCGGGAGCAAACTGCTGGGTCTACGGCCGGACATTCTCTGCGAGATTCTGCCGGAGGCGAACACCGAAGGCGTCCGCGAATCATTGGTGCCACACGGCTACCGCTACTACCCCGTCGGCGCGCGCGGACTGGAGCCGGAGCGGGAACTAAAGGCCGACCCCGACCACCGGGACTGGGTCTTCACCTGCCGCGAGCACACGGAACTGGACCGACTCGGCGTGCTGGCACGCCTGTGAGGGTGACGTGAACTGGTCGGTGTGAGCGGGCCGCGGTGCCAGCGTGAGCGGGCGGCGGTGCGAGCGCGAGCGGGCCGCGGTGCCAGCGCGAGCGGGCCGCGGTGCCAGCGTGAGCGGCCGCAGGGCCGGCGCGAGCCGACCGCGGGGCCGGTGCGAGCCGACCCGGGATCACGAGTACCCGGGGCCGATGATCCCGCTCATGAACCTGCAACCGGTGGTGTGATCACGACACCGGTTGCAGGTTCATGTGCAGCGTCAGGCGCAGGTCGTTCGGGGCATCCCCGATGGGGATGGGTGTTGACCGTCCCCGATCGGCCGGCGAGCACGGACGAGTCGTCGCCCGGGTAGCCGGCTACCTACTCGAATCGACCCTGCCGACCGGGTAGCCGGCGACCACGAGGCTACCTGAGCGGCTTCGTGGCTACCGAGACTTCCCGACTCAGGACTTGACGGCCGCCAGGGCGGCGTCGTAGTCGGGCTCCTGGCCGATCTCGGGCACCTGCTCGGTGTAGGTGACCGCGCCCTCGGAGTCGACCACGACCACCGCGCGGGACAGCAGGCCGGCCAGGGGGCCGTCCGCCATCGTGACGCCGTAGGCCTGGCCGA
Organism: Actinomycetales bacterium; assembly: GCA_039812305.1. Classification (GTDB taxonomy): domain Bacteria; phylum Actinomycetota; class Actinomycetes; order Actinomycetales; family CAWJMD01; genus JBDIAG01. The sequence continues at coordinate 12,781 of JBDIAG010000035.1, forward strand.
AGTCGGAGCGGAACACGGAGGCGCTGGTGACCTTCTCGATGCCCTCGGCGCCGCAGAACCGGGCCTGGGCGTAGGGCAGGTCGGCCGAGATGCAGAGCACCAGGGTGTTCTCCAGGCCCGCCGCGAGCTCGTTGAACCGGCGGACGCTCATCGCGCACGTCCCGGTGTCGATGCTCGGGAAGATGTTCAGCACGACCCGCCGTCCGGCGATGACCCCGGCGTCGAAATCGATCATGTCGGTGCCGGTCAGGGTGAACGCGGGCAGCTTCGTGCCCACCCCGGGCAGCTCGCCGACGGAGTGGACTTCAGCGCCGCGGCGCGTGATGGTGGCCATGCTGAGATCGTAGTCTCACGCCATGAAACGCGGGCCGGACGGTGGTGCGGGACGGCAAACTCGCCCGGTGACCCAGATCCCAGCCGCTCCGGACGCGTTCCACGTCTACGACACCACCCTGCGCGACGGCGCGCAGCAGGAGGGTCTGCGGCTCAGTGTGAGCGACAAGCTCAAGATCGCCCGCTACCTGGACGAACTG
>JBDIAG010000036.1:0-13249 GCA_039812305.1 Actinomycetales bacterium
TGCGCACCCGACTGCACGGTCTCGGCATCGCCGGAGTGCAGGCTCGCACGTTCCACGCCGCGGCCCTGCGTCAGCTGCAGTACTTCTGGCCGAAGGCGGTCGGCGGCGCGTTGCCGCCGCTGGCCGAGCACAAGGCCCCGCTGGTGGGCGAGGCCGCCGGCCGGCTGCGACTGCAGGCCGATCGCAGCGCGGTCCGCGATCTGTCGGCGGAGATCGAATGGGCGAAGGTCAACCTGCTCTCGCCCGAGCAGTATCCGGCGGCAGCGGCCTCGGCCGGCCGGCGCGACGCCGCCGGCCACGGGCCGACGACGGTCTCCCGTCTGATCCAGGCCTACGAGGACGTCAAGACCGCGCGCGGCGTGATCGACTTCGAGGACGTCCTGCTGCTGATGATCGGTGTCCTGCAGGAGAACCCGCAGATCGCCGGCGCGGTTCGCGACCAGTACCGGCACTTCGTCGTCGACGAGTACCAGGACGTCTCGCCGGTGCAGCAGATGCTGCTGGGGGAATGGCTCGGCGGGCGCGAGGACGTCTGCGTGGTCGGCGATCCCAGCCAGACCATCTACTCCTTCGCGGGGGCGGACCCGCACTTCCTGCTCGACTTCCGGCGTGCCCACCCGCAGGCGCGACTGCTCACGCTGGTCCGCGACTACCGCTCCACCCCGCAGATCGTGGCGCTCGCCAACAAGCTGCTGGACGCGGCGCCGGCGGCCGCGCGGACGTCCCGCGTCGAGTTGGTCGCCCAGCGCCCGCCCGGACCGGAGCCGGAGGCGACCGGCTACCCCGACGACGTGGCGGAGGCGGTCGGAGTGGCGGACCGGATCGCGTCCCTGGTCGCGACGGGCGGCGCGGCCGGTGAGATCGCCGTGCTCTACCGGACGAACGCCCAGTCCGGGCCGCTCGAAGCCGAACTGTCGGCCCGGGGGATCGCCTACCAGGTGCGTGGCGGGGAGCGGTTCTTCGCCAGGGCCGAGGTGCGCCGGGCGGTGATGCTGCTGCGCGGGGCGGCTCGGGCGGGCACCGCCGGCGATCTCGGACCGACCGTGCGCGACGTGCTCGCCAGCGGCGGCTGGACGTCCACCCCACCCTCGACGACGGGCGCCGTCCGGGACCAATGGGAGTCGCTGCAGGCCCTGGCGGTGCTCGCCGACGAGCTGCAGGCAGCCGGGATGACCACCCTGGGCGACTTCGTCGCCGAACTCGACGTCCGTGCCGCGGCCGCGCACGCGCCGACGGCCGGTGGCGTGACCCTCAGTTCCCTGCACGCGGCGAAGGGGCTGGAGTGGGACACCGTGTTCATCGTCGGGTTGAGCGAGGGTCTGATGCCGATCACCTTCGCGGAGACTCCGGAGGCGATCGAGGAGGAGCGCCGGCTGCTCTACGTCGGGATCACCCGCGCTCGCCAGCGTCTCCTACTCTCCTGGACGACCTCGCGCGCCGCCGGTGGCCGCGCGACGCGCAATCCGAGCCGGTTCCTGCAGGTGGCGACCGGCCGGCGCACGGTCCGCCCGGCGCCCGGCGCCGCCGGTCAGCCCCGGCAGACCCAGAAGTCCACGCTGCACACGATCTGCCGGGGCTGCGGCGCGGCTCTCACCGGGGCGGTCGCCCGCAAGCTGGGACGGTGCCCCAGCTGCCCGGCCGACTACGACGAGGAACTGTTCGAGGCTCTACGGCAGTGGCGCGCCGGGCTGGCCCGGGAACTCAAGAAGCCGGCCTACGTCATCCTCACGGATTCGACGTTGGAGGCGATCGCGTTCGAGAAACCGACCGACTCCTTGAGTCTGATGCGGATCAACGGGATAGGCAGGGCGAAAGCGACCAGTTACGGCAAGGATGTGCTGGCCGTGGTCGCCAGCTGTCGGGGCCCGCGGCGACCGTCCGAGTGAGGTTCCCGCCCGACCGCCGGATTGCGAACGAAACCTCCAATGCTGCAACGCTTTACAAGAAACCCCAGAAAATCTCACAGAATCCGGGAAAAAGACGTTGCATCGAGTGTGATTCAGTACCTACCCTCGACAAGGCGCTGATTTGCGCCATGTCCGTTCAGGTACACGTGTTGTGAAGGGAGGCTCGCGATGCTGATTTCAACGTTCCAGGAAGCCGCGCGGGCTGCTTGCACGTATCTGGCGGATCACCAGCCGTCCGAGCCGGCGGGCCTCTTGGCCCCGCGAGCTGCGCGCCCTCGATTCGTCGAGGTGCCCGTAGCCATGAGCGGCACCAACTGGAACTTCCCGGGGAGCAATGTGCCCGGAGCGCGTACTGGATAGATCATCGAGCCCGGCTCGATGACAGCCGGCGCCTCCGAGGCCGCGGTTCCCCCTCCGGGATCCGCGGCCTTTGTGTTTCCCACCGCAGGCCAGCCCTGGATTCCGATCGACGAGGCAACAACCACAGACCAACTGCAAACCACGACACGACCACGCCGGTCCGGGCGAATCAGGACCCGTTCCGGCCACCACCTCACCCAGGTGGTCACCCCAAGGAGGACTGCGATGGAACTCGCAGCACTGCTCGACCGGATCGCGGCGCCGGAGCTTCTGACTCCGTGCCAGGCCGACACCGAGGACCTCTGGTTCTCGGAGCGGCCGGCACAGGTCGAGGCCGCCAAGGCGCTGTGCGGTGAGTGCCCGATCCAGGCCGAGTGCCTGGCCGGAGCCACCGCCCGCCGGGAGCCGTGGGGCGTCTGGGGCGGTGAGCTCTTCGAGGCAGGTCGGATCATCCCGCGCAAGGTCCCCCGGGGCCGGCCGCGTAAGGACGACCCGCGTTACCTCGCCGCCACAGCGGCCAAGGCTGCCGAGGCGGACCAGTCGGCCAGCAAGGTCGGCGTCGCCGCGTAAGGGTGCGACGGCACATGGACGCTGCGACACGCAGCGTTCATCTGCTGGCGGGCCCTGAGCCGCGCAGCGTGACCGGATCCACGCCCGTGCGGACCCGAAAGAGTTCTGTCGGGTCCCACGGGCTGGATACGCTCGATTTGTGACGGAACTGGACCACATCGAGTGCTGGCTCTCGGACATGGACGGGGTTCTCGTCCACGAGGGCTACGCTCTGCCCGGTGCGGCGGACTTCCTGCTCAGGCTGGTGGACCGCGAACGACGTTTCCTGCTACTGACCAACAACTCCATCTACACCGCTCGCGACCTGGCCGCCCGCCTGGCCACCTCCGGGCTGACCGTCCCGGAAGAGTCGATCTTCACCTCGGCGATGGCGACCGCCGAGTTCCTGGCCCTGCAGCTGCCGAACGGCTCGGCCTATGTCATCGGCGAGGCCGGCCTCACCACCGCGTTGCACGAGATCGGCTACGTGCTCACCGAGACCGACCCGGATTTCGTCGTGCTCGGCGAGACCCGCACCTACTCCTTCGAGGCGATCACCAGGGCGATCCGGCTGATCGAGGGCGGTGCTCGCTTCATCTCGACGAATCCCGACCCGATCGGCCCGTCGATCGAAGGCTCCCTCCCCGCCTGCGGAGCGGTGGCCGCGCTGATCACCAAGGCCACCGGCGTCGAGCCCTACACGGTGGGCAAGCCCAATCCGTTCATGTTCCGCAGCGCGATGAACCGGATCGAGGCACACAGCGAATCCACCGCGATGATCGGCGACCGGATGGACACCGACATCGTCGCCGGTATGGAGGCGGGCCTGACCACCGTCCTCGTCCTTTCCGGCATCACCAAGCCGCACGAGATCAACCGGTTCCCCTACCGGCCGTCGATCGTCCTGGACGGAGTCGCCGAGCTGATCGCGCGGGTGTGAGTCACGCCTGCGGTGGCGTCGCGCGGATCTGACACCCTGGAACCATGCGCAGCCAACTGTTCGATCAGAAGAACATGCCCAGCCCGTCCCCGGATCGGTGGGTCCTCCAGTCGGAGAAGATGCTCCGGGTCGGCCTCGGCCCGGACGTGCTCGCCGCCAAGGGCGCCATGGTCGCCTACCAGGGGCAGATGACCTTCGCCCACGAGGGCTCGGGCAATCTCGGCCGGCTGATGCGGCGGATGGTCAGCAGCGACGACGCCCCGCTGATGCGGATCTCCGGCCAGGGCCACTGCTACCTGGCCCGGCTGGCCGAGTACGTCTTCACCCTCGAGCTCGAGGGGGACGCCATCACCATCGGCGGGGCCCGCATCCTCGCCTTCGACGCGTCGCTGAACTGGGACATCCGCCGGGTGCAGGGCGCCGGCGCGATGATGTCGCAGGGCCTCTTCAACACCTTGATCGAGGGCCGCGGCACGGTCGCGATCACCACGGACGGCGCGCCGCTCGTGCTCGACTGCTCCCAGCACCCGGTCTTCATCGACCCGCAGGCGGTCATCTGCTGGTCCGCCAACCTGACCCCGTCGGTGGTGAACTCGATGAACCTGCGGTCCATGCTGCGCGGCGGGTCGGGGGAGAACTTCCAGCTCGCCTTCCACGGCCCCGGCTTCGCCATCGTGCAGCCGAGCGAGGGCGCGCCACTGCCGCCCGCGGGCGGCGGCGGGCTGGGGGGCCTGTTCGGGTAATCTGGACGGTCGTGGCTGCCGTCGACTTTCCCGCTGAGATCCGCTCCCTGCGCCAGACCCTCGAGTCCATCGAGCAGGTGAGCGACCTCGAGGCACTCCGCGCGAAGATCGCGGACCTCTCCGAGCAGGCCGGCGCCCCCGATCTGTGGAACGACCCGGAGGCGGCGCAGAAGGTCACCAGCCAGCTCTCGCACACGCAGGCCGAGCTCGACCGGATCGAGAAGATGGGCAGCCGGATCGACGACCTCGAGGTGCTGGTCGAGCTCGGCACCGAGGAGTCGGACGCGGAGTCGCTGGCCGAGGCGGAGACCGAGCTGACGTCCATCAAGAAGGCGCTGGGCGAGCTGGAGGTCCGCACGCTGCTGTCGGGGGAGTACGACTCCCGCAACGCGCTGGTGACCATCCGCTCGGAGGCGGGGGGTGTCGACGCGGCCGACTTCGCCGAGATCCTGCTGCGGATGTACCTGCGCTGGTCGGAGCGCCGCGGCTACCCGGCCGAGGTCTACGACACGTCCTACGCCGAGGAGGCGGGGATCAAGTCGGCGACCTTCAAGGTCAGCGCGCCCTACGCCTACGGCACGCTGTCGGTCGAGCAGGGCACGCACCGGCTGGTGCGGATCTCGCCGTTCGACAACCAGGGCCGCCGCCAGACGTCCTTCGCCGGTGTCGAGGTGCTGCCCGAGGTGGAGGAGGCCGACCACATCGAGATCCCGGAGAAGGATCTGCGGGTGGACGTGTTCCGCTCCTCCGGCCCGGGCGGGCAGTCGGTGAACACCACGGATTCCGCGGTGCGGCTCACGCACGTGCCGACCGGCATCGTGGTCTCCTGCCAGAACGAGAAGTCCCAGCTGCAGAACAAGGCCGCGGCGATGCGGGTGCTGCAAGCGAAGCTGCTCGAGCGCGCCCGTCAGGAGCGTCAGGCCGAGCTCGACGCGCTCAAGGGCTCCGACTCCGGCAGCTGGGGCAACCAGATGCGCTCCTACGTGCTGCACCCGTACCAGATGGTCAAGGACCTGCGGACCGAGTTCGAGGTCTCCAACCCCACCGCGGTCTTCGACGGCGACATCGACGACTTCCTCGAGGCGGGCATCCGCTGGCGGAAGAAGATGGAGCGCGACGAGGAGTAGACGCGCCGGGCGTCCTCCCACGAATCTCCCAGCTTGGCGATTTAGCCTGGATGCGACCGTTCGTGGTTCGCATGACCACGATCCGGACATGTCTCAAGGTATCCGGAACGCCGGTCGATTCTTGAGTGAAACCCCGTGCCGGGAGCGGACACGGCTGACAGACTAAAGCGGACAATAAAGACGGGTTTGGGGATGGCGCTGCCGTGATTCTGTTCGAGAACGTGGCCAAGGTCTACGACGAGACGTCGTCGGCCGCGCTCGATGACGTGAGCCTCGAGGTCGAACGCGGCGAGTTCGTGTACCTGGTCGGGGCCTCCGGGTCCGGCAAATCCACCTTCCTGCAGCTCGTCCTGCGCGAGCACAAGGCGACCAGCGGCCGGGTGCTGGTCGCCGGTAAGGACGTCGCGCAGCTCTCCTCGTGGAAGGTGCCGCACCTGCGCCGGCAGATGGGCGCGGTCTTCCAGGACTTCCGGCTGCTGCCGAGCAAGACCGTCTACGAGAACGTCGCCTTCGCGCTGGAGGTGCTCGGCCGGCCGCGCTCCTCGATCCGCAAGACCGTCCCCGAGACGCTCGAGATGGTCGGCCTGGCCGGCAAGGAACGACGGTTGCCGCACGAGCTTTCCGGCGGCGAGCAGCAGCGGGTCGCGATCGCCCGCGCGTTCGTCAACCGGCCGGCGATCCTGCTGGCCGACGAGCCGACCGGAAACCTCGACCCCACGACCAGCCGCGGCATCATGCGCGTCCTGGAGCGGATCAACGCGACCGGCACCACGATCGTGATGGCCACCCACGACGTCGTCCTGGTGGACGAGATGCGCCGGCGAGTCATCGAGCTCGAGAACGGCCGGGTGATCCGCGACGAGGCCGGCGGGACGTACGTCACGACCTCGATCCCGGTGATCCGCGAGGAGATCGTGGTCGCGCCGGTCGTCCGCACGGCGGACGCGGTGGACGGGGATGGCGAGACCGAGGTGGACGTCGAGATCCAGTCCGTCCACGTGGAGATCGGCGAGATCGAGGTCGTCGAGGCCATCGGGCCGGAGCTGACCGTTGCCGAGACCGAGCTTGCCGAGACTGCGCTTGCCGAGACCGCGCTTGCTGAGCCCGAGCCGGCTGAGGCTGAGTCGGCCGAGGCTGGGCCGGGACTGACCGAGACCGGGTCGGCTGAGGCGGGATTGACTGAGGCTGCGTCAGCTGAGGCTGAGCTGACTGAGGCTGGGCTCGAGGCAGAGCCAGCGTCGGCGGAGCCCGAGACCCGGCCCGTGTCGGCTGAGGCTGAGGCGGAGCCGGATGTCGAGGGCGAACCCGAGATCGAGGACGTCGCGGACGAGGCCGATGCCGACGACGCGGGCACCGCCGTCACCGAGCCGGAACCGTCCCGTCGCCGCCGGTTCTTCGGCCGGCAGCGAGCGCGCTGAGCGACCCACCCCACCGTCCCACCCAGCCCACCGGCAGAAGTTCGAGAGGTTCACCATGCGACTGCGATTCATCCTCAACGAGGTGTGGATCGGGCTGCGCCGCAACGTCCCGATGGCCGTCTCGGTCATTATCGTCACGTTCGTCTCGCTGACCTTCGTCGGTGGCGCGATGCTGTTGCAGAAGCAGATCTCCACGGTCAAGGACTACTGGTACGACCGGGTCCAGGTCTCGATCTTCCTCTGCTCCCAGGGCAGCGTGGAGCCGACCTGCGCCGCCGGACCGGCCACCGCGGCAACCCGCGACGAGATCCGCAAGGACCTGGAGTCGCCGGCGCTGGAGCCCTACATCGACCGGATCTACTACGAATCGAAGGCCGACGCCTTCGAGCGGTTCAAGGAGCAGTTCCCGGACGAGACCGTCTCCAAGAACGTCACCGCCGAGCAGATGCCGGAGTCGTTCCGGGTGAAGCTGAAGGATCCGGAACGCTACGAGGTGGTCTCGCAGTACTTCGCCGGCCGGGACGGGGTCGAGGAGGTCGTCGACGAGCGCGAGCTGCTCGACAAGTTCTTCCGGATCCTCAACTACCTGACGCTCGGCTCGGTGATCCTGGCCTCGGTGATGCTCGTCGCGGCGGGATTGCTGGTCGCCACCACGATCCGGCTCGCCGCGATCAACCGGCGGCGCGAGGTGGCGATCATGCGGCTGGTGGGAGCGTCCAACGTGCTCGTGCAGTTGCCCTTCATGCTGGAGGGGATCGTCGCGGTCACGATCGGCGCCGCAGTGGCGGTGGGCGGATTGTGGGCCTTCGTCTACTACTTCGTCCAGGGCTTCCTCTCGGTCGAACTGCCGATCTTCGCCTACATCGACGTCGGCGAGGTATGGCTGGCCGCCCCCATCCTCTTCGCGGTGGGAATCCTCTTGGCGGCCGTGTCGTCCCTCGTCTCCCTGGCCCGCTACCTCAAGGTCTGACTCCGGGCATCCATCTAATGTTCGGGCATCCAGTTGGAGGCCGAGCAGCCGGAAATCGCCGGATGCCCGGACTTCAACCGGATGCTCGGTCGTTAACCGGATGCTGATCCCCTGGGCACCCAGGTACGATCGTCCAGTGCCCAAGGAGACCGGCCGCAAGGTGATCGCGACGAATCGTCGCGCGCGGCACGATTACCACATCGACGACGTCTACGAAGCGGGCCTGGTGCTCACCGGCACCGAGGTCAAGGCGTTGCGGATGGGCCGCGCCCAGCTGGTGGACGGCTACGTCGCCATAGATCGTGGCGAGGCGTGGTTGGAGGCCGTGCACATCCCGGAGTACTCCCAGGGCACCTGGACGAATCACGCCCCCCGGCGCAAGCGAAAGCTGCTGCTGCACCGGGAGGAGATCGACAAACTGGGGCAGAAGACCCGGGAGAAGGGCTTCACGATCATCCCGCTCCAGCTGTACTTCTCCGATGGTCGGGCCAAGGTCGAGATCGGGCTGGCGCGAGGCAAGAAGGAGTACGACAAGCGGCACGCGCTACGGGAGCGGCAGGATCGTCGCGAGGCCGAGCGCGCCATGTCGCTGCGAACGAACCGGGACTGAGCGACAACGCCCCGGAGATGGGCAACCGGGAGTGAGCAGCCTTACATCGTAGCGACTCACCCGGATGTCCGATCCAGGCCCGGGCGAGCCAGGTCGATCCACCTGGTATGACAAAAGCGCCGCTCCTGCCTGGTGCGTCCCGTCCCGTGCGTACGGGCCTCACCGACCGCGCTCCGTCCTCGGCGACGGCCCTGCTGGCCAACGTTCGCAGCGTCGTGCGTGGGCGTGACCAGGTGATCCGGCTGATGGCGTGCGCGCTGATCAGCGGCGGTCACGTGCTGATCGAGGACGTGCCCGGCAGCGGCAAGACCACTCTCGGCCGGGCGTTCGCCCGTTCCACCGGTGGGCTCTTCGGCCGGGTGCAGGCCACGTCCGACATGCTGCCCGCCGACATCACCGGATCGTCCGTCTGGCGGCCGGGCGACGGGACGTTCGACTTCGTCCCCGGCCCGATCTTCGCCAACGTCGTCCTGGTGGACGAGCTCAACCGGGCGTCCTCACGCACCCAGTCCGCCTTCATGGAGGCGCTGGAGGAGCACGCGGTGACGGTGGACGGCCAGACGCACCGGCTGCCCGACCCGTTCTTCGTGATCGCGACCCAGAATCCGGTCGAGCAGTACGGGACGTTCCCGCTGCCGGAGGGGCAGCTCGACCGCTTCACGATGCGGCTGCGGCTGGGACCGATCGATCCCGAGGACGAGTTGGCGGTGCTGCGCGAGCAGGTCGGGCACGCGACCGTGGACGACCTCGAGCCGGTGATCAGCCTGGAAGGGCTGCGCCTCCTCCAGGCGCAGTCGCGGCGGGTGCACACCTCCGAGACCGTCGCCGGCTATCTGCTCGGCCTGGTGATCGCGACCCGGCGGACTCCGCAGGTGGCCCTCGGCGCGAGCACCCGCGGAGCGATCGCGCTGAACCGCGCGGCCCAGGCGCTGGCGCTGCTCGATGGTCGTGACTTCGTCACCCCCGACGACGTCAAGACGCTCGCCGTGCCCGTGCTCGCGCACCGGCTGGTGATGGCCGGCGGCCAGGCAGTGGAGGCCGCGGAGGCGATCGTGGACCGCATCGTGCATTCCACGTCGGTTCCGATGTCTTGACCGGGACCGACCGGACGCGCTGGCGCGCGTTGTGGGCCGGGGTTCTCGGGGTGCTGTGCCTGGTCGGGCTGGCGCAGCTGGTCGGAGTGCGGGAGCTGTACCTGGCCGCGGCGTTCTGTTTGGCACCGATCGCCGGCCTGCTGCTGAACCGGCCGCCACGCGACGTCGTGGTGGAGGTGCCCGAGCTCATCCGCGGCACCGCCGGCGAGCCGGTGCGTCACGCGGTGGGCTTTCGGAACTCCGGTACTCGCACGGTGCCACCCTGCCGTGTCGTGCTGAGATCGCGGGGTCTGTCGGACGCCGAACTCTGGTGTCCGCAACTGCGGCCGGGGGAGCGGGCGGACGCCGAGACGATCCGGACCGCGCTCGCCCGCGGGATCGCGTCCACCCACGAGATGCGGATCGTCGGGACCGGGCTCGGCGGTGGCTACCACCCGGTCGAGACGGCCGTCGACGGGCGGATCGTCGTGCACCCGCACGTTGCCGAGCCGCTCACGTCCACCACCGACGATCTCGGGGACGACGGTCGCAGCCTGATCAAAGGCGGCCACGAGATCAGCGGGATCCGGCAATGGAGTCCCGGTGACAGCCGGCGCGGAATCCACTGGCGGGCGACGGCCCGGCACGACACGCTGGTGGTCGCGGATCGTGAGCAGCCGCTGGCCGACGCCTTCCAGGCCCTCGTCGTCGCCGAGGCGACCGACGAGCAGGCACTCGCTCGGCTCGCGGCGGGGGCCCTGGTCGCGTTGCGCTCCGGCCGTCCGGTACACGTCGTTCACGTCGACGGTGGACGGGTGGGGCAGGCGCCCACGCTGACGTCCACCTTGCTGCTCGACTGGGTGTCGGCGTTGCCGGCGGAGGGCGCGGGCGAGGAGCTGCCCGATGTCGAGGCGGTGGCCGCGCTGCTGCCCGGTCGCGACGTGTGGGTGTTGAGTCCAGCGGGTCGGTACCGGGAGTGGCTGGCGGCGCTGGCGGCTCGCGTCCAGGTGGTCGAGGTGTCCGCGTGAACGGTCGCACACCGTCCCATCTGACCTCGATCGTCCTGGCCGCGATCGTGGTGGCGTCCATCGTCGGCCCGGCGCTGACGCTGACGCCCTGGGTCGCGCTCTTCGCGGTCGTCTCGCTCGGGGTGCTGTGGTGCGATCTGGTCGATCGGCCGCTGACGACTCCGTGGCTGCGGATCGGCCTGGTGGCGGCGGGCTTCCCGTTCTTCGCCCTGGGGGATGTGCAGGTCGGGGCCGCCGGGCTGGCCTGCGCGGGGCTCGTCGTCACCCAGCTCGGCCGAGATCGCGGGCTGTGTCTGGGGCTGGCGTTCGCGGTGGCCGCCCTCACCCTGGCCACCGAGCCGTCGCGGGCGGTCACCGCTCTCGCCGTGCTCGCCTGCACGGTCGCGCTGGCCGGGGGAATCGTCCTGAGCCGTACCGACTTCGGCACCGCCACGCTCGCCCGTACCCGCGTGCCCGGGCATCCGGTCCGGGACGCGCTGCGGGCGGCGGCCGCGCCGACCGTGGGCATTCTCGCGGTCAGCCTCGGGGTCTTCCTCCTGCTACCGCAGCCCGATCCGCTGGTTCGGCAGAACCCGGTGGCGGCGGCGTCCGGGCTCGGCGGAGGTGGGGGTTCCCGGCCGATGGGCGGCTATGTCGGCGGACCGATGAGTCTCAACAATCGGGGCGATCTGCCGGACGTCCCGATCGTCGAGGTCCCCGCGGAATCGCCGCGGCTCTGGCGGGTCTCGGTGCTGGACGCCTACAGCGGGCAGGGCTGGTCGCCGGTGACGGGACGTTCGCAGTCGTTGTGGCCGGCGGGGGAGCGGGACCGGACGTATCCGGTCGAACCTCTGCGCGGCTACCGCGGCGAGGTCCCGGCCCCCGGCGCGCTGGTCGAGGTGATGCCCGGGGCGGCTCAACGCGACGGGTTCCGGGTCGTCAACTACGTCCGCGACACCTTCCAGGTGACGGTGGGTTCGTACGGGGAGGTGGGTTCGTCCGAGCCGGGCATCCCGGCTGGCGACGCGGTGGACGACCCGGCCGACCCGAGATGGACGGCCCTGCCCGAGTCGGTCACGGATCGCACCCGGTCGCTGGCGCAGCAGGTGACAGGTGGCAACTCCGATCCGGTGGCGGCGAGCCGGGCGATCTCGGCGTACCTGACGTCCGGCGACTACCGCTACGACCTGGATGCGCCGGTCGCGCCGGCCGGGCGGGACAGTGTCGACCACTTCCTGTTCGACTCGCGCAGCGGATTCTGTGAGCACTACGCCTCGGCCGAGACGGTCATGCTGCGCTCGCTCGGGATCCCGGCGCGCGTGGCCGTCGGCTATGCCGGCGGGTCGGACGACGGTGACGTCCGCACCATCCGGGGCACGCAGGCGCACGCGTGGGTGGAGGTCTACGTGGCCGGCCGCGGCTGGGTGACCTCCGATCCGACGCCCGCCGCCGAGCCGGGTCTGGCCGACCTGCTCACCGGCCGGCAGGCGCAGTTGCTGCTCGGCGTGCTGCTGGTGCTCGGCGCCCTGGTCGGGCTGCTGTTCTGGCTGCGGCGGGATCGTCGGCCCGCTCCCGTCGTTCCCGAGCCCGAGCCGACCGACGCGACCGCGCTGGCGTTGAAACGGCTCCGGGCGGCGATGCGGGTGGCCGGAGTGCCGACCTACCCGGGCCAGACCCTGGCCGAGATGGGCAGGTTGCTGCCGTACCTCGCCGAGGAGCTGCAGATCGTCGAGCGACAGCTCTACGGCGGTGCCCCGGTCTCGCAGCTGGAACTGCAGGCGTCCCTCGAGGCGTTGGACCGGGCGACCGCCAGCCTGCTGGCCCTCTCCGGCGAGGAGGCCGGTGCCCGGGAATCAGGTTGGGCGGTCGCTCGTTGAACGGGTAGTCTTGAGTGTTCGCGGATCCTCGGGTTCGCGAGTTGACAACTCAACAGGGGGTGACAGGTTTCGACGTTGGATGTCGAACTAGGGGAAGCGGGTCGAGAACGCGGAGTTATCTCGTTAACGTCCTCCGTAAACCAATAGGTGCCGATTCCAAGCGCACCGACTTCGCCCTCGCCGCCTGAGCGAGTTGTGAAGTCCGTCAGCCCGGGAGTGCTCCCGACCCGGTAGCTGGCGTCGACTAGGGGGCCACTGCTCTCAGCACTCGTCGTCGGTGCTGAGGGGACTCTCAGACGACTGAGCCTGGCAGCGGCGCGCTCGAGAGACCGCTGGGGATGAGAGACCGTCAGGTCGAGCTGCACCCGGAGAAGCCCTAGGGGTACGACGACGGACGGGGGTTCGATTCCCCCCACCTCCACCAAGATGTCCTTATTCGAACTCTGGACCTCAAAGAGGTCTCGGAGTCCGAACGGTCAACCTGCACGGGGTTGGCAAGAGCCTCTGCCTTCGGGTGGAGGCTCTTGCTGTTCCGAGCAGCTTGACGGGTGCGACGGTACGGCTCGTATGCCTCCACGATCTGAGCGAAGGCGGGTTGCATCTTGCAGCACCTGATGTGCACCGATTGGTCATTTGAGCAGCCCGCGTCATTCCGCCGCCACTGACCC
>JBDIAG010000037.1:0-13195 GCA_039812305.1 Actinomycetales bacterium
CGCGGGGCTATGTCTTCGGTTGCCGCTCGGCGGAAGACGCCCCAGCCGAATCCGCCCGGTACACCGAGTCCTCGCGCGTTCGATGGCGACGTCTGGACAGGACGAACATCGTCACGCCGAGGGCCAGGACCGCGACGCTCGTCCAGATGTTCAGGCGCAGGCCGAGGATGTGCTCGGCATCGTCGATCCGCAGCGCCTCGATCCACACCCGGCCGAGGGTGTAGAGGACGACGTAGGCCCAGACCACTTGTCCGTGGCCGAGCCGGAATCGCCGGTCGAGCAGCACCAGCACCAGGGCGGCCGCGAGGTTCCACAGCAGCTCGTAGAGGAACGTGGGATGGAACGTCGCGTACTGCTCGTAGCCGGCCGGACGATGGATCGGGTCGATCATCAGCGCCCACGGCAGGGTCGTGGGACCGCCGAACAGCTCCTGGTTGAACCAGTTGCCGAGCCGGCCGATCGCCTGGGCGACCAGCACTCCGGGGATGACGGCGTCCCCCCACGACGACAGGCGGTAGCCGTAGTGCCGGCAGCCCAGCCACGCCCCGACCGCGCCGAGGGCCACTGCTCCCCAGATACCGAGCCCGCCCTGCCAGATGTAGAAGGCCCGGATCGGGTCGCCGTCCGGCCCGAAGTAGGCGTCCGGAGAGCTGACGACGTGGTACAGCCGGGCTCCGACGATGCCGAACGGCACCGCCCAGATCGCGACGTCGGTGATGCCTCCCCGCGGGCCGCCGCGCGCCTGCCAGCGACGTTCGCCGATCCAGATCCCGACCACGATGCCGAGGAGGATGCACAGCGCGTAGGCCCGGATCGGAATCGGGCCGAGATGCCATACCCCCTGGGACGGGCTGGGCAGGAAGGCGAGGACCGCGGTCAGCGGAACCGTGTCGAGGAGTGGCACCGGGTCAGCTTAAGCGGCGCCGCCCCTTGTCCGCCGAGCAGCCAGGTGTCGGCCGAGCAGCCGGTTGTCGGCCGAGCAGCCGGCGATCGCTGGCTGCTCGGCATCTACGTGGTCAACGCGGGAACAACCGGTTGCCTCGGCGCCGCTGCCCGGTGGCTGCGGTGGCCACCACGGAGTGCGGCGATTGCGGAGATCCGCCGGGCCACTGGCAGAATGGGGCATGGTCACCGTTGAGCGCGCCCGTCCGTGGGGTCAGCGACTGCTCGGCGCGGCCGTCCTCGTCCCGGCGGGGGTCTTCAGCCTCCCGCTCGCCGCCTATCTGCTGGACCGTGGCCCGGGCACCGAGAACGTCATCCTGCCGTCCCAGTTGCTGGTCATGATGCTCCTGGGAGCCGCTCTGGCCGGGGCGTTGCCCGCTCTGGCTCCGCGGTCGGCGGGCATCGGCCGGCGCCTGCTGACCGGAGCCGGCTGGGGCCTGCTGGCGGCCGTTCTCGGAGTGGCGGTCTTCTGGCTGCTCCTCAACGGGCTCACCGGCGCCTGAATCGCGGGTGTTCCCACACCGCCCCGGCCGCGTTCCGCCAGCGACTTCGGTTCCCCGCGCACTGACTTCGGTTCCCCACGCACTCGGGGAAGCGTGGCGATCGGCGGAGTCGATGTCCGCGACGTGTAGTGCGATCGGGAAGAGGTAGGTGTCCTTCCAGCGATGGTCGGGTGACCGTGAGCCCGGCGATCTCACCGCTGGGCACCCTGCTCCTGAGTCACCCGACATCCTCCCGCGCCCGTCGTAGCCGGAGCCCAAGCTCACGGGCCAGGCCCGGGTCGAACTCGGGAATTCGGGCATTCCCTGACGGCGACAGTCACTCGCGATAGTGTCAGCCATGTGTTCATGGCCTTGTGTTCAAGGCTTTGGTGCCGTGCCCACCCCCACCAGGCATGGCTGACGTCGAAGGGTGACGAATGGGCGCGATGGTGAGCCGCGCGATCGATACTTCCAACCCGCCACCGCTATGCGGAGTGCCACCAAGCGAGAGGCGCCAGCACAGCTACGGCGGGGTCAAGGTCGAACAGGCAAACGGGCTCATCAGAAACGCTCGAGACGCAAAACGGCCAACCGGCGGAGCGCCTCGGTCGCGTCAAGGGGGCCCGTCATGCGCCTGATTGCCGACAGAGTCGTGACCTGGACCGATTCGTCCGCGCCTGCAGGGGCCACGCTTGAGAAGGTCTACCTCGGCCCAGACCCGTTCGGGCTTGGCGGATTCCAAGTCGCCGTGGCAACGGCCGCGACGGTCCCTTCGCGGCAGACGCTTCGCAACCTTTTTGCCGGACGGAAGGGCAAGACGCAGATTCAACTCGTGGTCGCCGTCATCCACGACGATACCGTCCACCTTTTCGGCCCCGACCCGCAGGCTCAACCGTTCCAACTGCCTGTCGAGCAGGCCGAGCGACAGCTCCAGTCCGTGCTCACGGAGCCGGACGTGTTGGCAGCGACTGATCGGTTCGCAGGCTTCCGCAAGTCACACGACTCGACCGGTGTCGTGGGCTTCACCAACAGCGGCCTGTTTGCGTCGCACCACATCACGAACAATGTGCCGAAGCGCTCAGATTGGCAGGCGCTTGGCAGCAAATCCAGGCCGCTGCTCAGCAAGCGTGGCAGGCGACTCGTCGAGGCGCTTGGGTTTGGTATCCAACCTGGCCCGAACAGCACGTTGCTCCTGTCGGTCGGCAGGCGAACGCCGCGTGCCGTCGCGGTACTCCTCGACGACACCGAGCAGTTCGACACCAAGAACCAGCGATTTCAGTTGTCGCCGGTCGCCTTCGGCCTCGCGGTCGCGTCCAGGCAGGAGGTCCCGTGGCTCGTCGTTCTCCGCAAGGACCAGATTCGCCTCTATCCGGGCCGCGACGGCGTCGGTGTTGGCTCCAAGGGTCAGGCGGAGACGTTCTTCGAGGTCGACCTCTCGACCATTGACACGGAGTACGCGGCGCTCCTGCCGCTGATCTTCTCCGCAAGTGCCCTCGCGGTCGACGGCACCACTGACGAACTCCTGCGTGACAGCTCCCGCTACGCCACCGAACTCGGTGCCCGTCTCCGCGAGCGCATCTACGACGAGATCGTCCCGCCTCTTTCCGTGGAGGTGGCCCAGCGACTCGCCAAGCACGCTGCCGTGGCGCTCGACGCAGATGGTCTGTCGCTTGCCTACCGGGTGACGCTCCGCATCCTGTTCAGGCTTCTGTTCCAGGCGTACGCCGAAGATCGAGGACTCCTGCCATCCGGCCGCAATGAGGGATTCGATGCCAACAGCCTCAAGACAAACGCACGCCGTCTCATCGACTCAAACTCTGACGCCTTCGGGGACTCGGCGACGATCTGGTTCGACCTCGTGCAGGTCTGGAACGCCATCGACCAGGGCAACCCGCAGTGGCAGATCCCCTCCTACAACGGCGGCTTGTTCTCGACCGACCCCGAACGCTCGCTGGAGGGGGCGCTCATCAACCAGATCGAATTGCCCGACAGCGTGCTCGGTCCTGCGTTGAAGAGCCTGCTCATCGACGTCACCGGCGACGGAGTGCTCGGCCCGGTCGACTTCCGCTCGTTGAGTGTCCGGGAGTTCGGCACCATCTACGAGGGTCTGCTGGAGAGCTCACTCTCCCTGGCCGAACATGACCTCACGACAGACAGCAAGGACGCCTGGGTTCCCGCGAAACCCGGGGACGACATCAAAGCACCCGCCGGCACTGTCTACTTCCACACAGCCTCCGGTGAGCGCAAGGCAACCGGCTCGTACTTCACACCCAAGGTCGTCGTCGATCACCTCATCGAGCGCTCCATCGTGCCCGCGCTCAACACTCACCTTGAGAAGATCGCGGCCCACCTCAACAGGGGTGACGTCTCCGCCGCTGCCCGCGAGTTTTTCGACTTTCGCGTCGCCGACCTCGCCATGGGCTCAGGACACTTCCTCGTCGCGGCCGTCGACAAGATTGAAGCGCTTATGCGCACCTTCCTCACGGAGCACGCCGTTCCAGGCGTGACGGAAGAACTGCTCCGTCTTGCGGTGGTCGCCCGGGACACGCTCGGCACCGACGATGTGGCAAAAAGAGAGGTCGACGAGGTTGGCCTGCTCCGGCGACAGGTCGCACGCCGTTGCATCTACGGCCTCGACATCAACCCGATGGCGGTCGAGCTTGCACGCCTCGCGCTCTGGATTCACACGTTCGTCCCGGGCCTGCCGATGAGCAACCTCGACCATGGTCTCGTCAACGCCAACAGCCTCACCGGAATCGGCGCCGTCGACGAGGCGCTCGACGCTCTCCAGCCTGGGCGCCGGCCTGGCGAGATGAGCCTTTTTGACGAAATTCTGACCGAGCAGCTCGCCTCCTCGAAAACGCTCCTGCTCGACCTCGCCAACGCGAGCGAGGCGAATAAGGCCGAGGTGGCGGAGGGAGCGAGGCTGCTTCACGAAGCGCGAGAGGCAGCAGAGACGGCCAGGCAGATCTTCGACGCAGCCGTTGCGACGCGAACTGGCGAGGTCGATCCTATGCTAATACTGGATGAGGAGTCGCTCCGTAGGGCTCTTATCAATCCGGCCATCGCGGAGGTCGCGGCACGGTTGATGCCCGCCCACTTACCATACCTCTTCCCGGAGGTATTCCTCAGGAGCAGCCCTGGGTTCGACGTCCTACTTGGCAACCCTCCGTGGGAGGCGCCGCATGTGAAGGCCGATCGGTGGTGGAATCTTCGATTCCCGGGCCTCCTGACGCTAAGTGATGATGAGAAGGCCGCGCGCATCGAGGAACTTACTGACGCGCGCCCCGATCTCGCCTCGAGCTTTGATCAAGACTCGGCGGACGCGGAATTCATGCGAACTGCTCTACTCACGCTGGGTCTCCCTGGTCTGGGGTCCGGCCACGTTGACCTCTATCAGGTCTTTGCATGGCGCAACTGGCACTTTCTTCGCGTCGGCGGCCGAGCCGGCATCGTACTCCCCCGCAACGCACTCTCTGGCTCCGCGCTCGCGCCGTGGCGGCGCGAGGTACTGGGTGACGGAGGTTTCCCCGATGTCTGCTTCATCGAGAACACAAGACGATGGGCCTTCGACATGGAGCCCCGCTACACGGTTGCGCTCACTGCCATGACAAAGGGGGCACACCAGAGCGTTGGTTTTGCGGGACCGTTCACCAGCCAGAAGGACTTCGTCGCCGGTGCGTCACAGTTTGCGGAAGTACCCACTGATGAGTTCATTTCGTGGACTCAGAATGCGGCCTTCCTGATGATTCCTGACGCCGCATCGGTCGACGTCTTCCGCCAGATGAAGCGCAGCGCTCCGTTCAGCGCTCAGGCTGGCGGGTGGGCTCTTCGGCCGACGCGAGGTGATTTGCTGAAGTGGCAGAAGCTTTCCAAGGAAGGAACGAAGAAGATCCAGTTGCGGGTTGGGCGGTCCTTCGATATCTGGAACCCGGACGCTGGACCGGCGAGGGCGGAGGTCAACGAGGCTGCCTTCCGCGACGCATACCTTGCCTACCTAACGACTGCGTCGCGGAACAAACGTTCTGCCCATTACGGAAGGTCCTTCAAAAAGGATGAGTTGCCGATCGACCAGTCGAGGATCGCGTTGAGGTGGATCAGTCGGGCTACTGATTCCCGGACTTGTAAGGCCGCGCTTCTGCCTCCAGGCTGTGCGACGGACGACTCCGCATCGGTCATGCATCGTCTTGCTGGCACGGCGAAACACGAGGCGTTCATACTGGGGGTCCTCTCGTCGATTCCTTTCGATTGGCAAGTTCGGCTGCTTACTGAGATGAACCTGACATTTGAAGTTCTGAACCAACTTTCCCTGCCCAAGGTTGCTACAGAAAGCGCCATTGGCGGTCGGGTGGTCTTCGTTGCCGGCCGGCTGGCGGCAGCGGATGAACGATTCGAGGACTGGGCCGCGGCGGTCGGCGTCCCGGTTGGTTCGGTCAAGTTGCCATCTGAGAAGGAGGACCTCATCGCCGAACTCGACGCGCTAGTTAGCCTGCTCTACGGACTGACCGAAGAACAGGTCGAGCACGTCTTCGCGACCTTCCACCGTGGGTGGGACTACGAGCCGAGACTTGAGGGTGTGCTCGCACACTTTCGGACCTGGCGGGGCAAGGTATGACACAGCTGCCCGACTTCGCCACTAACCATGCGCCAAGTGATGCGGCCACCACTGTTGCCGACAAGGTCAACGAGTTGTTCCGGCTCCTGCGCGAGAACAAGGTAACGGCTCCGCCCATCGCTATCGCCACGGCCTACATCAACCCGGCAGGATTCGCGCTGCTCGCCGACGAGTTGGAGGCCGCGCCGCGCGTGCGGTTGCTGTTGGGCGCTGAGCCGGAAGGGGACTCGGTCCGAGCGATTACGTCGGGTGACGCCGATCAGGACGCTCACCGAGACGCCGCAATTGCTCACCACCAGGCTTGGCTGGAGGCAGAGCGCGACACGATGGGCTTCGCCCGCGTACCTACATCCGAGGCGAAGCGGATGGTCGAGTGGCTGCAAAGTGTCGGCCCCGACGGCTACGCGAAGGTCGAAGTCCGCCGTTACACCGGCGGCTTCCTGCACGGAAAGACCTACCTTGTCGAGGACGGGGCCGCGCAGGCGGCGATCGCCGGTTCATCGAACATGACCTACGCCGGGCTCGCCCACAACGCGGAACTGAACCTCGGCACGGGCGGCGGTACCAGTTCTGCGGGAAAGGTCCGCGAGTGGTTCGAGCACTTTTGGAAGCAGAGCGACCCTTACGACCTGGCCGATCTTTACGGTCGTCTGTGGGACCCGCACACGCCCTGGTCGATCTACCTACGGATGCTCTGGGAACTCTACGGCGAGCACCTCGACGCCGACGAGAACCCGAATGCTCGCACCGGCCTCAACCTCACTCGGTTCCAGGCCGACGGAGTAGCTCGAATGGAGCGCCTGCTTGATGAGCACGGTGGTGTGCTCGTCGCAGATGAGGTGGGCCTCGGCAAGACCTTCCTCGCAGGTGAGGTCATCTACCGGACCGCGAACATCAATCGTCAACGAGTGCTGATCGTCGCTCCCGCTGCGCTGAAGTCCTCCATGTGGGAGCCGTTCCTGGAGACTCACGACTTCAGCCGGTGGGTGAAGGTTTACTCGTACGAAGAGGTCCGCAACCGCCTCGACTCGGACAAGGGTCCCATCGACGCTTTCCTCCAGGAGGTCGAGGACTACTCGCTCATTGTCATCGACGAGGCCCACAACCTCCGCAACTCCGGGGCACAGCGGTCCGGTGCGGTCGATCGCGTCATCACCGCTGGGGGCCCGAAGCGGGTCGTGCTACTCACTGCCACTCCGGTCAACAATTCGCTCAACGACCTTGAGACGCTGGTCAAGTACTTCATCCGCGACGATGCGCGGTTCGCGTCTCTGGGCATCCCGAGCATCCGGGAGTACATCAAAAAGGCCCAAGCCATCGACCCGGCCAATCTTACGCCGGAGCACCTCTTCGACCTGATGGACCAAGTCGCCGTGCGCCGCACGCGCAAGTTCGTCAAGGAGCACTACGCCAACGAACTGATCACCGGCCCGGACAAGAAGCTTGTCACGATCAAGTTCCCGCAGCCCAAGGTCCGTCGCGTCGACTATGACCTCGATGACGACGGACTCGCACTCATCGACGCGATGGTCTACGCCCTCGACGACCCAACCGACCCTCACGTGCCCCGAGCGTGGGAGGACCGTGCTCTTGACCCTAAGCGCCTGATGCTCGCGCGCTACCTGTCGAGTATGTACACGGTCAACCACGATCTGCAGGAGTACCAGATCAGCAACACGGGCCTTCTCCGGTCAGGCCTGTTGAAGCGCCTGGAGTCCAGCCCCCAGGCGTTGCATGCCTCGCTGCAGAAGATGCTCGTCTCCCACGAGTCGTTCCTTGATGCGCTCGACAAGGGGTTTGTGCTCACGGGTGAAGCTCTGAGTGAGTGGGTGTCATCGGACTCCGACGACCTAGACGAGTTCGTCTTGGAGTTCGACAAGGACGACCAGATCGAATCCGTCAACGGTTACCAGCTGACCGAGCTGCGAACAGACGTCGAGTCTGACATCAAGCTATTGCGTGAACTGCGTGACCTCGCTGAAGTCGTGGTTGACGGCATCGAGCCCAAGGTTGTCAGGCTGATCGAGGAGCTGACGCAGATCGCGGCCGAGGCCCAGCGCGTCGACCCACGTGGACTGTCGCACGTGGACCGACGCAAGGTGATCATCTTCTCTGCCTTCACCGACACGATCCTGCCCATCCATGAGGCAGTCGTGGAGGCGATCGAGCACGCTCCTACGGGGTCACCGTTAGCGGACTATCGCGGGCGGGTCGCGCCTCCGATCATGGGCTCCTACGCCAAGACTCACGAACGGGGTGCGAGCGGTGGTGTGGACCAGGGTGGTCGCGCGTCGACCATTGCCGGATTCGCGCCCGCGACCGCCGGACCTCGCAACGCAGCAGGCGAGCCTTCCGCGAAGGACGAGTTCGACATCCTCTTCACTACCGACGTCCTCGCCGAAGGCGTGAACCTCCAGCAGGCCGGCCAGATGATCAACTACGACCTGCCGTGGAACCCCATGCGCATCGTGCAACGCCACGGTCGTGTCGATCGCATTGGCTCCAAGCACGACTACGTCTACCTCGGCCTGTTCTTCCCTGCTGAACGGCTCGATGCGCTCTTGGAGTTGGAGGCGCGGCTGGAAGCCAAGCTCGCGCTCGCTGACGCAGCTATCGGCGCGGGCGAGGTGCTGCCGGGGCGCGGGCCTGGGCACGATGTCAACCTCGCCGACGACCAGGTCATCGACGAGTTCGAAAAGCTCCTCGACACAGGCGGCTCGAGTGCATCGCTGTCCGGTGAGGAGTATCGGCGCCGGCTCTTCGGCGCCTTCAACATGGAGCCGGTCCTGAAGTCCGACGTTCAATCGCTGCCGTACGGCTCGGGCAGTGGCTTCGTGAACCCCATCGTCCACGGCAACGGTTACGTCTTCTGTGTCAAGATCGGCAAGAGCGCGAAGCCGTGGTTCAGGTACGTCCGGACCAACGACGACTGGTCGCTTCGGCTCACGGAGGCTGGCGAACCGATGGTCTCGCAGGACACCCTCATCTCACTTCGCGTGGCGGACCCGCAGAACTCCAGTTCCGACCGCTGGCTGCCGGAACACGTCTACGACCGTGCCTTCGATGCGTGGGAGGTGGCACGCGACAGCGTGTACTCGGCATGGCAGGAGCTGACGGACCCCAACGCCTTCCAACCAGACCTCCCGCTGTCGTTCCGCGATGCGTACTCGCTGGTGTTGCGTACGGGAGGGTATCTCGGCAGGGACGCACAGATTGCCCTGGCAAACCGACTTCGCAGCGTGCCTTCCGCCAAGGTCGCTCGGCAGGTTCGCGGCGCGCTCAACCAAGGCGCGACCGACGAGCAGCGTATCAGGCTCATCACCGAAGTCCTCGACGAGGCGGGCATCACGGCGCCGCCTCCCCGGGAGCCACTTCCGGACATCGAGCCGCATGAGGTTCGACTCGTGACGTGGATGGCTGTCAAGGGCACCCGAGGCCAAGAGGAGGCACTCGGCCAGATCCCGGGCACGAAGCTGTCCGGAGAGCTGTTCTGATGCGAGGCACGTACTCTTCGGCACTGGCCTGGAAGTCAACAGCACCAAGGCGATTCGATCCTGACGCAAGCAGGTAGGTCAGTTCATCCAGGTCGGCAGTCTCGGCATCGCGACCACGCTGTCCCGTCCGCACGTTCAAGATGACACGCCGCCCCCACGCGTCCGGCGACGCGTCCCGCAGCGCACCTGGCATGCCGAGGTCGGCCTGCGGCCCGAATGACGCGGTCCCGAGCGGCATGGTCGGGGACAGACTTGTCGCGTCCCGACGTTCCAGGTACGCCGCCCGTAGTCGAACCACAGGCCGCCGCGCTGGCGCCTTATCCGTCCGGCGGGTATCGGCTCGGTCTCGCCGGGTAGCCACACCCAGACATACGCGCGATCAGAAGTCGAGGTCATCGTCATCCTGCCCGGTCCGGGGGTGGTCGACCCGACTCGGAAGCAGCGCCACTCGCTCCTCGCCGCGAGCGCGCATCCGCGACAGTTCGGCCGGATCGTCGGCGCTGAAGAGTGGCACGCCGGCGATCGCGGCGACGCTCAACGCGTTTCCGATCGACACCGCGGGCGCCCCCTTCTCGATCTGACTGACCGTGTAGCGGGAGACACCGGCCGCGGTCGCCAGCTCCGCCAGCGTCCAGTTCTTGGCCGTACGCGCCAGTCTCACCTGGGCCCCCAGGAGGCGCAACGCCTCCCGCGCCACGCGATGCGCACTGACCTGTTGCCGTCCCATGTGATCAATACTCTCACCACAGTCCGCAAGTAGGGCGAAAGTATTGCGCACCCGGGGTCGCTCCACGGCTCCGACGACGGACTTCCGGACCGGCTTCCGGCCCTGATGGTCTCGGTGATCGGGCAGCCGCGCACACTACGAGGCAGCATGGACAATGGGCCGTGGTCAGAGCCGACAGGGCCAGCCTCGGGCCGACCCGGTCGGGCCGTGTCGTGGCTACCCGGTCCGGACGACGCCCCGTACGCCGCCGACCAGATCCGCCGCGACCCGTCCCGCGGCGGCGACCCCGCCGTCACCGAGAGCGCGGACGAGGGCCGAGCCGACGATCACCCCGTCGGCGTACTCGGCCACCTCGCGGGCCTGCGCCGGCGTCGAGACACCCAGGCCGACACAGACCCGGCGCTCGCCGCCGTGGCTGGCGGCGGCCTCCCGGGTGCGGGCGACCAGCCCTCGAGCCGAGGAGTCGACCGCCGCGCGTTCGCCGGTGACGCCCATGAGCGAGGCGGCGTAGACGAAGCCGCGGCAGGCGGCCACCGTCATCGCCAGCCGCTGCGGGGTCGAGCTGGGCGCGACGAGAAAGATCTTGTCCAGGTCGTGGGCGTCCGCGGCGGCGATCCACTCCTGGCCGTAGTCGGGAGTGATGTCCGGGGTGATCAGCCCGGCGCCACCGGCGGCGGCCAGGTCGGCGGCGAACCTGTCCGGCCCGTAGCGCAGCACCGGATTCCAGTACGTCATCACGACGACCGCCACGCCGGGAGCGTAGGAGGCGATCCGCTCGACACTGGCGAGCACGTCCCGGGTGCGGACCCCACCGGCCAGCGCCTGCGCCGTGGCGCGCTGGATCACGCTGCCGTCGAGGGTCGGATCGGAGTACGGCAAGCCGAGTTCGATGATGTCGGCGCCGGCGTCGGCGACCGCCTTCGCCGTCTCCACCGCGGTGCCGACGTCCGGATATCCCGCCGGCAGGTAGGCGACGAAGGCCGACCGGCCCTCGCTGGCCGCCCGGTCGAGCACGTCGCCGGTCTGGGTCACTGGTCACTCCTGGCGGGTGGGTTGGGGTCGGGCAGCGGATGCGTCGTGGCCGGGTCGTCATCGTCGAAGAGGCCGAACCAGTGCCCGGCGGTGTCGACGTCCTTGTCGCCGCGCCCGGAGAGATTGACCAGGATCAGGCCATCGGGCCCGAGCCGGCGGCCCTCCCGGATCGCGCCGGCCAGGGCGTGTGCGCTCTCGATCGCCGGGATGATCCCTTCGGTGCGCGCCAGCAGCGCGAGGGCGTCCATCGCGTCCGTATCGGTCACGCCCTCGTACCGGGCCCGCCCGGTCTGGTGCAGCCAGGCGTGCTCGGGGCCGACCCCGGGGTAGTCCAGACCCGCGGAGATGGAGTGCGACTCGATCGTCTGGCCGTCCTCGTCCTGCAGCATGAAGGTGCGCGAACCGTGCAGGACGCCCGGGTCGCCTCCCGAGATCGAGCAGGCGTGCCGGCCGGTGTCGATGCCGTCGCCCTCGGCCTCCAGGCCGAGCAGTTCGACGTCCGCATCGTCGTAGAAGGCGTGGAAGACACCGATGGCGTTGGACCCGCCGCCGATGCAGGCGCAGACGAGGTCAGGCAGACGCCCGGTCAGGTCGAGCACCTGCTGGCGGGCCTCCACCCCGATGATCCGCTGGAAGTCGCGGACCATCGCCGGGAACGGATGCGGGCCGGCGGCCGTGCCGAAGACGTAGTAGGTGTCGGAGACGTTGGCCACCCAGTCACGGAACGCGTCGTTGATCGCGTCCTTGAGGGTGCGCGATCCGGTGGTGACGGGGACGACCGTGGCACCGAGGAGTCGCATCCGGGCGACGTTCAACGCCTGCCGCCGGGTGTCCTCCTCCCCCATGTAGATCGTGCAGGAGAGGCCGAAGAGGGCGGCGGCGGTCGCCGTGGCGACGCCGTGCTGACCGGCGCCGGTCTCCGCGATCACCCGGGTCTTGCCCATCCGGCGGGCCAGCAGCGCCTGCCCCAGGACGTTGTTGATCTTGTGTGACCCGGTGTGGTTCAGGTCCTCCCGCTTGAGGATGACCCGGGCCCCGCCGCAGTGCGCGCCGAACCTGGGCACCTCGGTGATGATCGACGGACGCCCGGAGTAGGTCACGTGCAACCGGGCCAGCTCGGCCCGGAACTCGGGGTCGACCGAAGCCTTGTCGTAGGAGTCGGCGACCTCGTCCACAGCAGCGACCAGGGCCTCCGGCATGAACCTTCCGCCGAAGTCGCCGAACCACGGGCCGGGCAGGCCGACCCGCTCGTCGGCGAGTACGCCCTCGGCTGGTGTCTGCGTCATCTGGCCCTTCCCGGATGGATGTAGATCAACGGGCTCCCCCGTGGCTGGGATGCATGCCGGCACTGACCAGGTCCGCCACCGCGGCCCGCGGGTCGCCGCCGGTCACCAGCGCCTCCCCGACCAGGACGGCGTGGGCCCCCTGCCGGGCGAGTTCGAAGACGTCGTGCGGACCGCGCACTCCGGACTCCGCCACGGTGACGATGTCGCTGGGGATCATCGGGGCGAGCCGGGCGAACGTGTTGAGGTCCACGTCCAACGTCTTGAGATTGCGGTTGTTGACCCCGATCACCCGGGCGCCGGCGTCGACGGCCCGCAGGAGCTCCTCGGAGTCGTGGACCTCGACCAGCGCCGTCATCCCGAGCGAGTGCACCCGGTCGAGGAGGCCGGTCAGCGCGTTCTGCTCCAGAGCCGCCACGATCAGCAGGACGACGTCGGCTCCGTAGGCCCGGGCCTCCCACACCTGGTAGGAGGTCACCACGAAGTCCTTGCGCAGGACGGGGACGTCGACCGCGCCGCGCACCGCCGCCAGGTCGGCCAGCGAACCGCCGAACCGGCGCTCCTCGGTGAGCACGCTGATGACGCTGGCCCCGCCGGCCTCGTACTCACCGGCCAGTTAG
>JBDIAG010000038.1:0-13144 GCA_039812305.1 Actinomycetales bacterium
CTGTTGCTGGGGCTGGTCACCTACGGGGTCTCGCTCGCGTTGTTCATCGTGGGCCTGCGGCAAGTGGGTACGGCGCGGGCGGGCGCCTACTTCTCGGTGGCACCGTTCTTCGGCGCGATCGTCGCGCTGGCGCTCGGTGACCCGCTGACGGTCCCGCTGGCGCTCGGCGCCTTGTCGATGGCGGTCGGGGTGTGGCTTCACCTGAGCGAGCACCACGAACACGTACACGCCCATGCGGCCGTGACCCACGAGCACTGGCATACCCACGACGATCACCACGCCCACGACCATCCGCCAGGTTCACCGCCGATCCTGGCCGGCAGGCATCGCCATCGCCACACCCACGACGGCGTGCCGCACAGCCACGAGCACTACCCCGACGCGCATCACCGCCACGACCACCGTTGAACCCCAGCCACACTCTGCAAGGTGGAGGCCGGGGCAGGCCCCCCGCGGACCACGAGCCCCGGACCCCCGGCCACGTGGTCGCACCCGGGGACGACCCCCGGGGGATGCGGGAGAATGAGCCGTGCACCCCGAGGTCCTCTCCCGCCACCAGTTCGGCGACATGGTCGCGCTCTACCGCACCCAGGACGGGCAGATGGACCTCGTGATCCACCCGCTCGGCCTTGAGCCGGCCGGGCATCGCCGCGACCCGGCCGCCGAGTCGGTCGAGGGGCTCGTCCAGCTGCACGTCGTCGGCGACCGGCTGAGCGGCAACTACCTCGGCGGCCGTTCCATGCGCCGCGGCGGAACCAAGCTTCAGCTGACGGGTCAGGCCCTGGACGGCGACCGTGTCCCGCACCCCGTCCGAGAGCGATTGGATGTCAATGGAATCGGACTGGACGTCCTCCAGAACCGCGGCGAGCACCAGCAACAGCACGAGGACGCGCCGGTCCGGGGTCTCGGTCGACGGCAGGACGACGGGAACCTCCGGCAGGGTGCAGCGCCGCAGCCGGTGGGTCTGGCCCACGGTCGTCAACCGGTAGCCGAGATGGCCGAGCCATCGGGTCAGTTCACGACGGTGGCGGGTGACCAGGCGATGCAGTTCGGGACGGTCGCGGGTCAGTAGCGGCGCCGTGAGCAGCCCGACGAACGCCTGTTGCCGCTCGACCAGGTCGAAGGAGCTGTGGGTTGCCTGGCTCACCGAACCAGCTCCATCACCGCGTCCTCGACGACCAGGCGGCCGTCCGGCAGCTGGAGAACGGCCGACGCGCGGGGCTCGACCGGATGAAAACGGGCGGTCCAGCGGCCGTCCCGGGAGACGGCCTCGCGCGGCTGGCCGGCGGGCACCAGACGTGCCCAGGCGACCGCCAGCAGGTCGAGCAACAGGTCGGCCTGGTCCGCCTCCAACGGACCCCAGCTGGACAACGTGGTCCCTGATCGTTCGGCGAGCGCAGCCTCAGCTTCGGCGAGCCGAGCACGCTCGGCGAGCGCCCGCGTTCTGGCCGCGGCCCGGTGGCGGGCGGTGTCAGGCAGTAGAGCCGCGGTACCGGTGAGGGCCCGCGGCCCGCTGACCCGCAGCCGGTTCTCGACGTGCACCGGCGGCGCCTGCCAGGCGGACGTGTGGGGCTCGGCCTCCGGAGCGGCCAGAGCGAGATGTCGGGCGCCGAACAACCCAGTCGCGCGGGACCAGATCTGCCAGGCCGCGTCGTCGTCAGCGGCGTCGAGCCGGGCGGCGACGTCGAGCAAGGTCGCGCGCCGCGAGATTGCCCCACCGACCGCCAGCAGAGTGCGGTGGCCGCGCAGCAACGGGGCGACGGCATCGCGCACCTGGCGGCGCAGCCGGCCGGCCTGCCCGGCTGGCGCGAACCAGGTGAGCATGACCTGCAGCGTGTCGACGATTCCTGCTGCCTCGCGGGCGATCTCATCCTCCGGCACCCCGGTACCCCGGCGGTGCAGGGCCATCGCTCGCCAACGCTGGTCCGGCTCGTCGAGCAGTCGCTCGGTCGCGCTCACGATCGGTTCGGAGTACAGGTCGACACCCGCGCCCCACACCTCGATGTAGTCCAGGACGGTCTGGCGCAGCCGGGTCACCTTCTCCTCGGTCGGGGCGCCACCGAGGCCCGCAGCCAGGCGGGACTGCCACCGGCCCGCAGCGGCCGCCATGTCGTGCACGGTCGTCTGCACTTGGGTGAAGGCCAGCGAGGCGGCATCGACATCGCCACGACGCAACGCATCGAGCGTGGCCTCCAGCCGGTCGTTGATGATCGGCGGCGCGAGAAGTGCTGCCCCGCCGGTGCTGTCGCGGTCCGACTCCAGGGTCTGCAACAGGCGGTGCAGGGCGGCGCCGCGTTCGGTGAGCTGGTAGCGCTCCCGCTTGCGCAGGAAGTCCTCGTCCGTGCGGGCTTCGTCCTGCCACACCTCGACCGTGCCCCAGCGAACCAACTGCTGGAGTCGGTTCTCCAGGGTGAAGTTCGGGTCGGTGAGTAGCGCATCCGCGCGCGCTGCGTCGAGTTCGGTCTCGAGTCGCGCGCGGATCAGCTCCGGCAGCTCGGCCTCGGCGACCCCGGTGAGCCGATGGGCCTGCTCGTCGAACAGGACGCTGACGATGAGCCGGAACTGCGTCGCGTTGGCCGCCGTGAAGTAGGAGGCCTCGCTGATCGCGCCGGGCAGACCGGCCAGATTCCAGGCGAGACTGTCCTCCGGCAGGTCGGTGCTCATCCAGAGCAGCTTACTCAGGGCCTTGGGATGGCACCTCGCTCGTTTGATGCCAGGGTGCATGACTTCCACGACGATCGCCGCGCTGGTGATGACCCGGAGATCGTCGGCCCGCTCCAGGGCCAGCCACTCGCCGACATCACGGTCACTCTTGGACAGCCCCGGACAGGCTCGAACGCCCGTTTCCGGCCGGTCTGTCCATGCACCGTCGGGAGCCGGTGGGGTACCTCTGGCGTGGGAGCGTGAAACTCCTGGCGTCGACGTGTCCTGCCAGCACGGACGTGCCCCTTCGTGATCCTCAGCCTGGGCCGGTAAGGTTCTCGTCACGCCGACGTGCATTTGCGTTCTCGCGCGTCCCGATGACGTGGCGCGGTACCCATCAGGAGGTCCCGCATGACGATCAAGGTTGCCCTCGAGCATCGGACCAGTTATCAGTTCGACCGGCCGGTCAAGGTGTTCCCGCACGTGGTGCGGCTGCGGCCGGCGCCGCATTCCCGGACGCCGATCGAGTCCTATTCGCTCGCGGTCGTACCGGAGCGGCATTTCATCAACTGGCAGCAGGATCCGTTCGGCAACTACCTGGCTCGTCTGGTCTTCCCGGAGAAGACCGACCGGCTGGAGTTCACGGTCGGGCTGGTCGCCAGTCTGGAGGTGCAGAACCCGTTCGACTTCTTCGTCGAGGAGTACGCGGAGAGGTACCCCTTCGACTATCCGCGCGAGCTCGCCGCCGA
Source organism: Actinomycetales bacterium (assembly GCA_039812305.1). GTDB lineage: Bacteria > Actinomycetota > Actinomycetes > Actinomycetales > CAWJMD01 > JBDIAG01. Next base: position 3,393 of record JBDIAG010000038.1, read on the forward strand.
TCTGGCTCCCTATCTCGCGCCGGTCGAGGACGTCCCCGGCCAGGGTCTGGACCCGGTCACCCGCAGGTGGCTGGCCGGCCTGCCGCCGGTGCCCACCGACGGCCTGCGGATCGTCGACTTCCTGGTGCAGCTCAATTCCCGGATCCACGCCGACGTGGCCTACTCCGTGCGGATGGAACCCGGTGTCCAGTCGCCCGCCCAGACGCTGACCCGGGCGATCGGATCCTGCCGCGACTCGGCCTGGCTGATGGTGGCCGCACTCCGCCACCTCGGATTGGCCGCCCGGTTCGTCTCCGGCTACCTCGTGCAGCTCACCTCCGATCAGAAGAGCCTGGACGGCCCGTCGGGACCCGATGCCGACTTCACCGACCTGCACGCGTGGGCTGAGGTCTACCTGCCCGGCGCCGGGTGGGTGGGGCTCGACCCGACCTCGGCCCTGTTCGCCGGCGAAGGGCACATCCCACTGGCGGCGACCCCGCACCCGGTCGGCTCGGCGCCGATCACCGGCTCCACCGAGCCGTGCCAGGTCAGCTTCGACTTCGCCAACGTCGTACGCCGCTTCCACGAGGACCCGCGCGTCACCAGGCCCTACTCCGCCGAGCAGACGATCCGCCTGCACCAGCTCGGCGAGCGCGTGGACGACCGCCTGAAGGCGGCCGGGATCGAGCTGACGATGGGCGGCGAGCCGACTTTCGTCTCGATCGACGACTTCGAATCCGAACAGTGGACGACGGCCGCCGACGGCCCCGACAAGCGCCGGCTGGCCAACTCCCTGATCCTCGCGCTGAAGCGGGAGTTCGCCCCGGCCGGGCTGCTGCAGCGCAGTCAGGGCAAGTGGTATCCGGGGGAGCCGCTGCCGCGATGGCAGTTGGCCCTGCACTGGCGCCGGGACGGCGAACCGCTCTGGCGCAACGCTTCCCTGCTGGCGGATCCGACGGATCGGGCCCAGGCCCACCCGGACGCGCCGCGACGGGCCGAAGACTTCTCGCGGGCCCTGGTCGCGGCCCTCGGCCTGCCGGCCAGCCAGGCGATGCCCTGCTACGAGGACCCGTTGCTCGCTCTCGCCGCGGAGTACGCCCGACCGGAAGGCCCGGCGACCGGCGAGTCCGTCTCGGCCGGGCCGTCCCTGGTCGCCCGGCTGGATTCCGCGGTGCCGCACCCGGTGGCCTGGGCGACCCCGCTGAGTCCGGACAACCCCGACGGTTCCCCGTGGGTCTCGGCCGCCTGGCGGACTCGGCGCGGTCGGCTCGTGCTCGTCCCGGGAGATTCGCCGGCGGGCCTGCGGCTACCCCTGGACGCGATCGACTGGACCCCACCCGACGTCGCCGCCCAGGATTCCTACGTCGACGCCGGCCCGCCGCTGCCGGCGCGCCCCGGCACCCCGCGGGCGGTGGTGATCGACCCGCGGGACGCGCTGTCGGTGACGACGGTGGTCGTCCAGGCCCGCGAGGGTTTCGTCCATGTCTTCCTGCCGCCGTACGAGAGGCTGGACGACACCGTCACGCTGATCCGGCTGGTCGAGATGATCGCCGAGGAGACCTCCACCCAGGTGGTGATCGAGGGCTACCCACCACCGCCGGACCCGCGACTGACCACCCTGATGGTCACCCCCGACCCCGGGGTCATCGAGGTGAACGTGCAGCCGACATCGTCCTGGTCCGAGCTCACCGAGCTCACCCACACCCTGTACCGGATCGCCCGCGAACAGCGACTGGGCACCGAGACGTTCGGCATCGACGGACGGCATTCCGGCGGCGGCAACCACATGACGCTGGGCGGAGCGGAACCGGCCCGGTCGCCGATGCTCAGGCGGCCGGACCTGCTGGTCAGCATGATCACCTACTGGCAGCGGCACCCGTGCCTGTCGTATCTCTTCTCCGGCCGCTTCGTCGGGCCCACCTCCCAGGCTCCCCGGGTGGACGAAGGACGTCCCGAGACGCTGTACGAACTGGAGATCGCGTTCGCGCAGGTCGAGCAACTGCGGGCGGACGACGACAAACGACTGTGGTCGGTCGACCGAGCGCTGCGGCACCTGCTGACCGACATCACCGGCAACACCCACCGTGCCGAGTTCTGCATCGACAAGCTGTATTCCCCGGACGGTCCGCGGGGCCGGCTCGGCCTCGTCGAGCTGCGCGGCTTCGAGATGCCGCCACACCCGGACATGGCCCTGGTGCAGGCGCTGCTCGTGCGAGCACTGCTGGTGCGGTTCGCCGAGGATCCGTACACCGCGCCGCTGATCCGCTGGGGCACCCGGTTGCACGAGCGATACCTGCTGCCGCACTTCGTCGCGGCCGACCTGGCCGACGTGGTCGCCGACCTGCGCGCCCACGACCTGGACGTCGACCTGACCTGGTTCGACCCGTACCTGGAGTTCCGCTTCCCGCGCTACGGCACGACCACGGCGGGCGGCGTGGAACTGGAGCTGCGCGCCGCGATCGAACCCTGGCACGTCCTCGGCGAGGAGGCCTCCGGCACCGGTACGGCACGCTATGTCGACTCCTCGGTCGAGCGGATGCAGGTGCGCGCCGTCGGTCTACAGGTCGACCGACATCTGGTCACCTGCAACGGGATTCCCGTGCCGATGAGCGCCACCGGCACGCCGGGGGAGTACGTGGCCGGAGTCCGCTACAAGGCCTGGCAGCCCCCGTCCGGCCTGCATCCCCGCCTGGAGGTCGACGCCCCGCTCACCTTCGAGGTGGTCGATCTGCAGAACAGCCTCTCCCTCGGTGGGGCGACGTATCACGTCCACCATCCCGGCGGTCGCTCGTACGACACGTTCCCGGTCAACGCCGTGGAGGCGGAATCGCGTCGCACCCGGCGGTTCGAGCGGCTCGGGCATACCGTGGGTCGGGTGGACGTCGACGCCCTCCGAGCCCGGCAGACCTGGCACAGCGCCGGGGATGGCGACTACCCGCTCACCCTCGACCTGCGGCACCGCATACCCCGCAGCTGGGGCCGTGGCTGAACGGGCGGGGCGCTGCGGCCACCGTGGGCAGATCGTGAAACGGGGTGGACGATGCGGCGGCTGACGTGCGACTCCTGCTCGTCCCCGGTGTCGTTCGAGCAGTCGGCCTGTGCGCGGTGCGGCCGGGAGCTGGCCTTCGACCGGAGCGCCGGCCGGATGACCCTGCTGGCGGAAGCCGTCGGGCAAGGCGGCGCGCTCTGCGCGAACTTCCGGCTCAACGGCTGCAACTGGCTTGCGGAACCCTCCTCCTCGTACCGGGTGTGCCACACCTGCGAGCTGATCCGCACCCGGCCTTCCGACGACGACGCGGCCGGGATGCGCGAGTATCGCCTCGCGGTCGCGGCGCTGCGCCGGCTCGTCTTCGGTCTCGACGCGCTGACTCTGCCCACGCCGGTCAGCGACGGCTACGTGGGCATCGCCGTCGACCTGCTGTCCAGCAGTGCCCATCCGGTGACGACCGGCTATGCCAACGGGGTGATCACCATCGACGTCGCCGAGGCCGACCACCTGGCCAGGACGAAGCGGCAGACGACGTTCTTCGAGCCGTACCGCACGATGCTGGGGCACCTCCGCCACGAGTTCGGGCACTACTACCTGGAGATCCTGGCCCTGACGACGGATTCGGCCGCGCGGTTCCGGGGGGTGTTCGGCGATCCCGATCTCGACTACCGGGAAGCCCTCGACCGGCACTATCGGGACGGCCCACCGTCCGGGTGGTCGCAGTCGTACATCAGCCGGTACGCGAGCATGCATCCCAAAGAGGACTTCGCCGAGTGCTTCGCTCACTACCTGCTCATCCAGGACACGCTGCAGACGGCGTCCCAGTGGGGCATGATCGACGGCACGTTCCCGGACTTGTCGATGCCCGGGAAAGAACTGGTCGGCCACTGGGGCCATGCCGTCGACGCCCTCAACGACATCGGTCATAGTATGGGTCATGACGACTTGTATCCGTTCGCGCTCACGGAGCCGGTGCTGGCGAAGCTGGAGATGATCGTCGAGCTGGTGCGCTCGGCGGCGCGAGACTGACGCGTTGCGAGGCGGAGCGGGTATCAGCGCCGGACTCGCACACCTCCTTCCGTTCGAACTGACGCACAGCGGCGACGGCTGGGTGCCGGCCGCCTGCGTGGGAGGGGAAGATCCATGATGAGAGCATGCGGGCCTGCTGCCCCGCCGATCGACCGGGCCGGCCCGGAGGGCGCCTCCGCTCGGACGCCTCAGCCGGCCGCCGTCCGGCCACCGTCCGGGATGCCGCTCCGGCTCGAGCTCCTCGGCTCCTGGCGGCTGCGGGTGGACGGGGAGCAGATGCCGCTCGGGACGAACGCCCAACGCCTGCTGGCGATCCTCGCCCTGCGAGGGCAGTGCGAGCGCAGCCAGGTGGCCGGAATTATCTGGCCGGACTGTCCCGAGCGGTTCGCACTGGGCAGCCTGCGCGCCACGCTGTCCCGGCTCAAGCGTCGGCTGGACGGTCTGGTGCTGGTGCACAACGACTGTCTCGCTCTCCATCCGGGGCTCGACGTCGACGTCGACGAACTGCTCCGGATAGCCTCGATCGCGCTCGAGGGCGGCCAGGTACGCGCCTACGCCGCGCTGCGCATCCTGACCGGCGGGGACCTGCTGGCCGGCTGGTACGACGACTGGGTGCTGCTGGAGCGCGAACGCCTTCACCACCTGCGGTTGCATGCCCTGGAGGCGCTCGCGCAGCGACTGATCCGGGACGGCAACGCCGCCGCGGCGGTGGATGCCGGACTGGCCGCCGTCGCGTTGGATCCGTTGCGGGAGAGCGCTCATCGCGCTCTGATCGGCGCGCACCTGCTCGAGGGCAATCGAGCGGACGCGGTTCGCCAGTTCGGCCGGCTGCGGACGGTGCTGCGCGACGAACTGGGCGTCGAGCCGGCCCGGTCGACCGCCGAACTGCTGCGGACGGCCGGCTGCTGAGTTCGCGCCGCCGGCGTGTCCGCGGGCCGCCCGGTATCCCGTGCGCCGTGGCCCGGCCGAGCCAAGCCCGCTGCCCCTGGACCCCCTTGGTACCGACCGGAAGACGTTCGGCACCAAGGGGTCCGGCGGGGTCCGCGCTCCGCGCCGGCCTGTGCTACCAGCCGGGCTGGGCTACGAGCCGGCTGGGCTACGAGCCGGCCTGGGCCAGACCCGAGCCGACGTCCGTCGAGGGCAGCGGAAGCCTCTTCGCACCCGTGAGCAGATGCCGGATCAGCTCGGCGGCGCTCGCCTTCGGGTAGGCCTGGGTGAGCAGTGCCAGGATGCCGGCCACGTGCGGCGTCGCCATGCTGGTGCCGGCCAGGCGCCGGTACCCGGTCGGTTCCGGCCACGACGACAGGACGTCCACGCCCGGCGCCGCGACGTCCACCTGGCCGCCGTCGGAGTTGAGTCCGGCATTGGAGAAGGGCGCGATCCCGAGATCCGGGGTGAGCGCGCCCACGGCGAGAATGGACGGGCAGTTCGCCGGCCGGCCCACCGGCCGCACCATCCCGGGACGACGGCTGTCGTTGCCGGCGGCCGCCACGATGATCGTGCCGGCGTTCAGCGCCCGCCGGGCCACGCCCTCGTAGACCTGCGAATAGGGACTGCCCAGGCTGACCGGCGCCCCCAGCGACATCGAGATCACCCGGCATCCCTTGGCGACGGCCCAGTCGATCCCGGCCAGGATGCCGGCGTCGCCGCCACTGCCGGCATTGCTCAGCACCTTGCCGGCGTGGATCAGCGCCTCGCCGGCGACGCCGTACCGCGGCAGTGCGGACGGGGTGGCCGGGCCGCAGGAGGTGCCGATGCAGTGGGTGCCGTGACCGTGGCCGTCCTGGACGTCCTCGCCCCGGACGAAGGACGCGGTGACCACCGAACGCCCCCGGAAGTCACGGTGTTTCAGGTCGAAGCCGGTGTCCAGCACGGCCACTTTCACCCCGGCGCCGGTCTTGCAGTTCTCCGGCGCCGTGATCGCCTGCAGGCCCCAGGTGAAGCGGCTCTCGTCCCACGTGGCGGTAGTCGAGGAGCCGCCCGCGGCCGAGGCCTCCTCGCCGAGGAGTTGCTGCACCAGCGCGCCCACGCCGGCCTGGTAGCCGCGCAGGAAGTCGCCGCCGACCTCCGGCATCGCGTACATCACCTGCTCGCGCTCGACCGCCAGCACCTGCGGTGCCTCGGTTGCCGCGCTGAGCAGGGCGGACTCCTGCTCGGGGTCCGCCGAGACCACCGCCACGCCGATGTTGTCGAGCATGACGTCCGCACCCTCGGCCAGCCCGGCCGCGACCTCGTCGCTGTCCATGCTGCCGAGGGCGGCCACACCCGCCTGGTCGTGCAGTGCCTCCAGGCCGGCCCCGGCGTTCTCCGGGTCCAGCAGCACGATGAAGCGCCCGGTGTACTCCGGGCCCACATCCGGGTCGGTCACCTGGTAGCCGTTGTAGTCGTTCACGATCATTCCTCCGGTTCTGGAGCGTGGGTGGATGTGGGAGCTGATCCGGCATCGAGATCCGCTTCGCCGGACTGGCTGCCGGCGAGGTCGAGGCGGGCCGGTCCGGCGTCGGTCACCGGAACGTCGGAATCGAGAAAGGCAGATCTCGCGATGCCGGATTCGGCCGCGGTCCGGTCGGCGACCGTGTGTTCGACCTCGGTCACGTCGTCGAGCTGAATGGTGATGCGCATCGGAATGGGCTCCTTGTCGTGATCAGGACAGCACCGCGTACCGGCCCTCGAAGGTGACCGGTGCGTTGGTGAGATTGCGGACGGTCAGCCAGTACGTGCAGTACGTGGAGGTGGCGCGCTCGACCGCGACCTCCCAACTCACTTGTGGGGCACCGTTTCTCGGTGACGTGGGCATCATGTACCAGATGACGTGCCAACCGACCGGCCAATTGAAGGTGAACCAGCGGCGGGTCTCCCCGGCCGCCAGCGATCCGGTGAACTGAGTACCTGTGCGCATTGTTTCCGTCCTTGATCGGGCCGCCTGCAGCGGATGAATGGAATGAGCGGCGATGTCATCGAGAGAGAACGTCGTAGCGGCCTTCGAATCGCACCGTGCGGGCGGTGAGATTCCTGACCGTGATCCAATAGGTCGCATTCCCGGAGTCGGCCCGTTCCACGGCGACCGACCAGGTCAGCGCCGGCGCACCCGGGCAGATCGTCAGCGGCATGATCGACCAGACCACGTGCCAGGCGGCCGGCCAGCCGAAGGTGAACCAGCGCCGGGAGGTGTTGCCCTCGATCGTTCCGAACCACTGGACGCCTCGGGGCCGGACCATGCATTGCGGATACGGTGGCGGCCCGTCCGAGCCGGCCGAGCGCAGCTGCAGCTGGGCTCGATAGGTGGTCAGGACGGACGTGGTCTGGGCGTAGGTGGGGTCGTAGGTCACCGACCCGCCGTAGGTGCGGTGGAACACCTCCGACGGGGTGATCACCGTGGTCGCGGCGGGATCGCCCTGCACGCCGGTCCAGGTGGTCTGTGGAACCGGGCCCGGGAACAGCGACGGATCGATGACGTACACCTGGGTCGTCGTGCCGGTCGCGACGCGCAGGACCGGGGCCACGTGCCAGCCCCATTGCACCTGGCAGCGTGGATTGTTGGACGTGGCCACCCGCAGCGACCCGTAGATCCAGATCTTCTCGGACGCGACCCCGGCGTCGGACATCAGCCGGCGCATCTCGTGCGCCCGTCCCCAGCAACCGTCGTCGGGGTAAGTGAACGGGATGCACGGCGCGCTCGGCCCGTTCGAGCAGCAGGTGCGCCCGTTGCACAGGTCGAACATCTGCTGCGCCTGGCTCAGCGAGACAGCTTGGACACCAAGATCTTCAGTCGGCTCACGCTCGACCGGCGGGAGGAGCGGGCCTTTTGGGAGGACCCGCACGTCGATGATCTCGGTGCCGGCGAGGTCCTCGGTGACCAGCACGGTGGCGCCGTCGGCCCGCGCCTGGCGCAGCGTGGTGAGCAGTTCGTCGAAATCGGGGTTGTCGCGGCGCAGCTGGTGCCGGGCCTGTGAAATCGTCAGCTCGACTTCAGCCCCGGAGTCCGTGGTCTCGATTCCGGTGACCGTGACCCGGAGCGGCACCAGGACCTCGCTGACCACATCGCTGTCCGGCTGCAGCTCGAGGTAGGCCGGGATCCCCGCGCGACGGAGATCGTCCAGCACCGACAGCCACGTGCCGCCCCGCGGGTCGGCGAGGCTGACCCGGGCGCTCTCCCCGGATTCCAGCCGGACCGTCACGTGCTCGGCAGTCGTCGTCCCGGCGGCCGCCGGTGGTCCGGAGATGTCGGCGACGGCGCCGACCACGGCTCGCGATCTGGGCATCGGTTCCTCCTGCGTCTCGAGGCGGACCTGCGGTGAGGTCGCAGAACGCATCAAGCCAGTCGAGGCGTGACACCGGCGTGACCACCGGCGTCCGTCCGATGTCACGTCCGATTTGTGAGGCTGGCGGCACTGCACCCAACCATCGGGAGGAACCCATGTTGCAGATCACCGCGGACGTGTTCTCGGGCCGCAGCCAGCCGTCGTGGATCGTCGACGACGCCGAGGCCACGGCGATCGCTCGCGAGCTCGCCGACCTGACGTCACCGGAGGAGGCGGCCGAGGCGAGCGCCACCGGCGGGCTCGGGTTCCGGGGCTTCTTCGTCGAGAGCCTCAGCGACGAGATCGGCGGGGACGTCGCCACCAGCTACCTGAGCCTGGCTCCGCCGGAGTCCTCGGGTCGGCGGCTGGAGCTCGCCGAGCGCCTGATCGCCTCGATCGAGGGGGCGGCCGCGCCCCAGACCGCGCCGGCCGATGCGCTCCCGCTCGAAGCGCCCCTGCAGCAGTTCCTGCGTGAGCAGCTGGAGCAGCTGCCGGGTGCGGAGGACACGCTGACGGCGCCCGATCAGCGCCAGGCGCAGCTGACCGACGACGAGGTGGCCGCCGCCATCACCTGCACGATCGAGCTCGGCACGTTCAACCCCGGCTTCTGGAACAACGACGCGACCGTGCGCACGCGTAACAACTGCTACAACTACGCCAGCAACTGGCGCACCGACACGTTCGCCCAGCCCGGGCGCGGCAGCGGCGCGATGTACACGGCGATCACCTGCGCCGAGGTCTCACGCGGGGCGATGAGCGACGGCATGCACCGACGCTTCCAGTGCTTCCCCGACTCGGAGAAGCCGCGCTACCTGGTGGCTCTCGTCGTCGCCCCCGGCCCGGGATTCGTCGACTTCCACTGGTTCCGCAAGCAGAAGGGCGGGTTCTGGGGCCACAAGCCGGGTGGCACGGCGGCGCGCAACACCGACAACAGCGGCGTCCTGATCACCAACCCGGAGACCGCCAACCGCGGGCCCTACACCAGCTTCTGCGGCTACTTCTACGGATGCGACTCCCAACGCCGCCGGATCAGGTGAGAGACTCGTACCTATCGTGGTGATTCGGGAGATAACGGCCCCTCGGGTGGGAATCCGTCCGGAGCACGTCTGAACACGACAGGAGAAGAGTGAAGGTCGAACTCGACGCGTACGCGGGCCGGACGAACCCTCGGTGGGTTCTGGACGCCCGGCAGGCCGAGGAGTTCCGGCGGCGGCTGGCTGCGCTGCCGGAGCTGGTCGGGGCCGCCCGGGTTCGCGACGGACTCGGCTATCGCGGGCTGCGGGTCGGGCCGGACCCCGGGTACGGGGAGGTGTTCGTCTCCGCCGGGGCGGTCTACCTGGTCGATCCACAGGGCCACCGGACCCTGCTCGGCGATCCCGGCCGGGAACTGGAGAGCTGGCTGGTCGAGACGGGACGGGCGGCGGTGCCGACCGAGCTTCTGGAGTTCGTCCGGC
>JBDIAG010000039.1:0-13076 GCA_039812305.1 Actinomycetales bacterium
GCTCCCGCCATGGCGATCCCGATCGCCAGCTTGTGCCCGAGCGAGTCGTCGTCGAAGCGTCGGTGCGCGTCCGCCCAGGTGTGCACCTCCTCGTGGACGAAGAGCGCTCCGCCGGCCGCGGCCAGCCGGGGCAGCCGCAGCAGCCGGCGACCCATGAAGCCGTCCGCCCTGGCGATCCAGGTGGGCATCGCGGCCACGAACCGGTCGACCAGCCGTCGCGTGAGGAGATCGTCCGACGCACTGAAGAGCATCGTGTCCCAATCCGAATGGACGATGACCGCTCGCCCGCCGGGGCGCAGGACGCGATACATCTCGGTCACATGGTGGATCGGATCGACCAGGTGCTCGGCGGTGTTGATGCTGAACACCCGGTCGATGCTGGCGTCGGCCAGCGGCAACGGCTCGTCGAGATCGGTGATCACGCTGCGGACCCGTGGGTCGGTGAGCAGGTCGTCGTCCAGCTCACTGGCGTGATCGAGCGCCTGCACCTTCGCCGGCGCCGGTGAGTTCTTCAGCAGCGCCGAGACCAGCCGGCCGGTGCCGCAGCCGAGGTCGGCCACCACGAGCCCGGGTCGATCGAGATCGGCCAGCCGCACGGCCTCTTGATAGCGTCCCACGATTCTCCTGCCGTCCCACCACGGGCTTCTGGCTCGTCCCGCCCGGCGAAGCCTACGCGGTCGGGACGAGCCGTCATCCGGGAAGCAAGCCGACCGCTACGGCGCGTTCTGGCCGACGGTCAGCAGGTCGATCCACCCGCCGAGGGAGGCCCATCCGGACCAGCCGTTGTTGGGGGCGGTCTGCCAGATGTGCCACAGAGCCGCGTCGGAGCCGCGGGCGAAGGCCTCGAGCCGGCCGTCCGCGTTCTGGCTGAGGGCGAGCCGGTCGATCCACCCGCCCAGGGAGGCCCATCCGGACCAGCCGTTGTTCGGTGCGGTCTGCCACATGTGCCACAGGGCCTTGTCCGATCCTCGGGCGAAGATCTCGAGGCGCCCGTCGGCGTTGCGGCCGACGCTCAGCAGGTCGATCCAGCCGCCGAGGGAGGCCCATCCGGACCAGCCGTTGCTCGGTGCGGTCTGCCAGATGTGCCAGACCGCCGCGTCGGAGCCCCGGGCGAAGACCTCCATCCGCCCGTCGGCGTTGCTGGCCACCGCGAGCCGGTCGATCCACCCGCCCAGGGACGCCCACCCGGACCAGCCGCCGTTCGGCGCCGTCTGCCAGATGTGCCACAGGGCCTTGTCCGACCCGCGGGCGAAGACCTCCAGCCGGCCGTCCGCGTTGGCCCCGACCACCAGATCGTCGATCCAGCCGCCCAGCGAGGCCCAGTCGGACCAGCCGCCGTTGGGCGTCGTCTGCCACCGGTGCCACAGCGCGCCGTCCGACCCCCGGGCGAAGATCTCGAGGCGCCCGTCGGCATTGCGGCCCAGGGCCAGCCGATCGATCCAGCCGCCGAGCGAGGACCAGTCCGACCAGCCGTTGTTGGGCGCCGTCTGCCAGCGGTGCCAGACCGCCCGGTCGGAGCCGCGGGCGAACACCTCCAGTCGTCCGTCGGCGTTGCGGCTGACGTTCAGGAGATCGACCCAGCCGCCGAGGGAGGCCCATCCGGACCAGCCGTTGCTGGGCGCGGTCTGCCACATGTGCCACACGGCCTTGTCCGATCCGCGGGCGAACACCTCCATCCGTCCGACCGCTCCGATCGCGGCCTGATTCACGGCGGCCTGCGCGTTGAGCAACCGGCCGACCGGCTTGCCCGGATCCGCGGTGAGGGCCGTGCCGGTCGCGGCGAGGGCGCTGCGCACGTCGAAGTGGCTGAGGGCCGGATTCACCGCCAGCATCAGCGCGGCCACTCCGGCGACCTTGGGAGTGGCTCCCGACGTGCCACCGAAGTTGTTGCGGTAGGCCGTGTTCGACGTGCTGTCGCAGGTGACGTCGTGATCGCTGTCGCCCGGTGCGGCCACGACGACGGTGCTGCCGAAGTTGCTGAACCAGGCCCGCTTGTCGATCGCCGCGTCGTACCCGGTCGCGCCGACCAGGATGGAACCGGTCGCCGGGATCGGCTGCCCCGAGTCGTCGAGGGTCGCGTCCTTGTTGCCGTTGCCGGCCGCCACACAGACCACCACTCCGGCGGCGATCGCCGTCTTGATCGCCGCGTTCACCGAGGGAACCTGCTCGTAGTTGCCGAAGGCGCCGGTCTGCACCTCGAGGATGACCACCTTCCGGCGGCCGCCGCTGTCGGTCTGGCGGACCCAGTCGATGCCCCGGGCCCAGGCGTTGCCGCCGACTGCGGTGCCGGTGCCGGAGTCCGCCTGGACGATCCACAGTTGCGCGCCCGGCGCGACGCCGGCCATCCCCTTGCCGTCCCAGGACGCGGCCGCGAGACCGGCCACTCCGGTGCCGTGGAAGACCGATCCGCCGTGAGTGACGTCGGCGGTGTCGTCGTAGGAGTTGTGCGTCCGGGTGATCCGCGCGGTCAGGTCCTGGTGCCCCGTCCGGCAGCCCCAGTCGACGTCCGCGACCACCACGTTGGCCCCGATCGAGCGGGACCATGCGTCCGGAACCCGGCACCGGAACAGGTACCACTGGTTCTCCAGGCCGGTCGCCGGGTTGACGACGGCGGTGGAACTGGATCCGGTCAGCGGGTCGTAGGCCGGCGGTGCCGCCTCCGGTTCGGTCACGACCGGGGCCGGCCGCAGGTCGTCGACGGTCATCGTGGGCGGCAGCGCCGTCGGCACCGGCACGGCCTGCTCCACGTCGGGCAGCGCGACCAGCTCGGCGGCGATGGCGGCGGTGTCGGCGTCGTCCGGGAAGTGCAGAGTGACGAAATCGCGCAGGTGCGGCGCGTCGATACCGCTGTCCGCGGCCACCTCGTGGGCCGCGGTCGCCGCCTCGACGGAGATCGCGAACGTCGGTTCCGCCTGGATCAGGCCGTATCGGTCCAGGACCCCGTTGACCTCGTCCAGCTGGACGGCCTCGCCCAGCGCCGACACCCTGGTGGCGTCCGGCCCCTGCTGCAGCTGTGGCGCCACGCCCTCGCGGAACTGCACCTCCACCACGCCGGGCTCGTACCGGGCCGGGGACGGTGTCGCTCCCGGTGAGGAGGGGAAGCGGGGCAGCACTTCGTCGTCGCGGACGTCCGCGGTGCCCGAGCTCGGTCCGGGAGCGGGCATCGTCCCCGCCGGGGTGTCGTCGGCGGCCTGCGTCCCGCCCGGGCGGGGCATCTCGTCGGACGTGCCGGTCGGCTGCGCGGGTACGGCCGGCGCCGGCATCGGGCCGTCCGTCGTGGACGGCACCGGACGGGGCATCCCGTCCGCATCGGTTGGTTCTGGTGACTGTGGCAGATCAGGCATGGTGCCCCCTTGGCTAGGAGCGGCGCGAGATTCCGCGCTGCGTGAGGCAGGAGGGAGGCCGGCGGGTCGCTGATACGCGGCGGGCCCTCAAGGCCCGCCCGGGAAGCGACACGCAGTGTCTATTTGCTGGCGGCCCCTTACTCTGGCCCGATGACCGAACGCGATCCCGCCTCCCGGCCAGGCCGTCTCGGTGTCGGTGTGATCGGTGCCGGCCGGGTGGGCGCCGTGCTGGGAAACGCGCTGCGGGCCGCCGGGCACGCCGTCGTCGGGGTGAGCGCGGTGTCCCAGGCCAGTCGGGACCGCGCGGAGGCGATGCTTCCCGGCGTACCGATCCTGGACGTCCCCACCGTGGTGGAACGCAGTGAGCTCGTGCTCGTGTGCGTCCCGGACGATGCCCTGCCGGGCCTCGTCACGGGGCTGGCCGAGACGGACGCCTGGCGGCCCGGCCAGCTGGTCGTCCACACCTCCGGACGCTTCGGCGCGGCCGTGCTCGAACCCGCGTTGCGCCGCGGGGCCATCCCGCTGGCGATCCACCCGGCGATGACCTTCACCGGCACCAGCCTCGATCTCGCCCGCCTGCTGGACTGTTGCTTCGGCGTCACCGCCCCCGGGCCGGTGCTGCCGGTGGCGCAGGCCCTGGTGGTCGAGATGGGAGCCGAGCCGGTCGTCATCGCCGAGGCGGACCGTCCGCTCTACCATGCCGCGCTGGCGCACGGCTCGAACCATCTGATCACCCTGGTCGCCCAGGCGCGGGAGCTGCTCGCCCGGGCCGGGGTGGAGGACCCGGGACGGATGCTGGGCCCGCTGCTCGGCGCCTCCCTCGACAACTCGCTGCACAGCGGGGACGACGCCCTCACCGGCCCGGTCGCCCGCGGTGACGCCGGCACGGTAGCCAGCCACATCCGGACCATCCGGGATCGGGCCGAGGAGTCGCCGGACATCCTGGCCGGCTATCTCGCGATGGCCCGCGCCACCGCCGACCGCGCCCTGGCCCGGGGCCGGCTCAAGGCGGAGGTCGCCGAGGAGCTGCTGGCCGTTCTAGCCGAATAGCGAGTGCCGAGTTCTATTGCCGGATAGCGGCGCGACAACCGTCCCGTTTCACCATCGACAGGATGTGAACCTTGACATATGCAGGTGGCAACCAGTTTCCCTCTCCGTTGGCGGAGTAGGTTGACCCCTCGTGATCGACGCTGCCTCACAACCTTTCCTGGTCCGCACCCGCGAGGAGCTGGGGGCCGCCAGAGATGCGCTCCCCGGGCCGGTCGCGGTCGTGATGACGATGGGCGCACTTCATGAGGGTCATGCCCAACTCGTCCGGGATGCCCGCCAGCGAGCGGCCTCGGTCATCGTGACGATCTTCCTCAACCCGCTGCAGTTCGGTGCGGGGGAGGATCTGGCCAAGTATCCGCGGACGCTGGACCGGGATCTCGGACTGCTCGCCCGCGAGGGGGTCGACGTGATCTTCGCGCCCGGGCCGGACGTGGTGTACCCGGAGGGCGATCCGGGCATCACCATCTCGGCGGGACGGCTCGGCGCGGTGCTGGAGGGAGCCTCCCGGCCGGGCCATTTCGACGGAGTGCTCACCGTCGTCAGCAAGCTGATGCACCTGACGCGCCCCGATCTCGCCTTCTTCGGCCAGAAGGACGCCCAGCAGCTCCTGCTCATCCGGCGGATGGTCTACGACCTCGATTTCCCGGTCGAGGTGGTGGCGACGCCGACCGTGCGGGAACCGGACGGATTGGCGATGTCGAGCCGGAACGCCTACCTCACGCCGTTCGACCGGGAGATCGCCACCGCGCTCTCTCGCGCGCTGCGCGCCGGCGAGGCCGTCGCCGAGGAGGGTGCCAGCCGGGTGCGGCGGGCCGCCCGGGACGTGCTGGTGGCCGAACCGCTGTGCCGGGTGGACTATCTCGCTCTGGTCGATCCGCGGACGCTGCAGGACGTCTCCGAGATCCACCGCGGGGAGGCCCTGCTCGCGGTGGCGGGCTGGGTCGGCTCCACCCGGCTGATCGACAACGTCCCGCTCACGCTGGGAGCGACCTCGTGACCCGCTTCGTCCGCGGTCTGAGCGCTCCGCAGCCGGGGTGGACGACCGACGCGGACGTCGTGGTCGTGGGATCGGGCATCGCCGGCCTCACCGCTGCCCTGAGGCTGCGGCGGCGGGTGGGCAAGGTGCTGCTGGTCACCAAGACGGTGCTCTCCTCCGGCTCGACCCTGTGGGCCCAGGGCGGGATCGCAGCGGCTCTGGCCGACACCGACTCGCCACAGGCCCACCTGGAGGACACGCTGGTCGCCGGCGTCGGCCTGTGCGACGTGGCCGCGGTCCGCGCCCTGGTCACCGAGGGGCCGGACCGCATCCGCGACCTGATCCGGCTCGGCGCCAACTTCGACACCGGTGTGGACGGCGAGGTGCTGCTCACCCGGGAAGGCGGCCATCACGCCGACCGGATCGTGCACGCCGGTGGTGACGCCACCGGCGCCGAGGTCTCCCGGGCACTCATCGCCGCTCTCGACGAGGTGCGCAACGACCGCGGCATCGAGGTGATCGAGCATGCCCTCGTGCTGGACGTCCTGACCGGCGAACCGCTGCCGGACGGCCGGCCGGGGCCGGTCTGCGGGGTCAGCCTGCACGTGATCGGCGAAGGCAGCCGGGACGGCGTGGGGGCCGTCCTGGCGCCGGCCGTCGTGCTGGCCACCGGCGGCATCGGACAGGTCTTCACCGCCACCACCAACCCCAAGGAGGCCACCGGGGACGGCTCGGCGGCCGCGTTGCGGGCGGGTGCCGCGCTGGCCGATCTGGAGTTCGTGCAGTTCCACCCGACCGTGCTCTACCTGGGTGCCGGGGCCCGCGGCCAGCTGCCGCTGATCTCCGAGGCCGTGCGCGGCGAGGGTGCGCATCTGGTGGACGTCAGCGGCAGCCGATTCATGCTCGGCCAGCATGAGCTCGCCGAGCTCGCCCCGCGCGACGTGGTCTCCAAGGCGATCGTCCGACAGCTGGCGCTGACCGGGGACGACCACGTCTTCCTCGACGCCCGCCACCTCGGTTCGGCCTTCATCGAGGCGCGATTCCCGACGATCCAGCGGGCGCTCGCACAGCACAGCTACGACATGGCCGAGGACCTCATCCCGGTCGCGCCGGCGCAGCACTATCACTCGGGTGGCATCCGGGTGGATCTGTCCGGACGCAGCACCCTGCCCGGGCTGTACGCCGTCGGCGAGACGTCCTGCACGGGCGTGCACGGCGCGAACCGGCTGGCGTCCAACTCGCTGCTGGAGGGCCTGGTCTTCGCGCACCGGATCGCCGACGACATCCCGGACCGGCTGGCGGCGGGGGAGCTGAGGCGGCACGACCCGGTCGAGCGTCCCGACAAGGGGCTGGTTCGGGGGTCGGCCCGGGGACGCATCCAGGAGGCGGCCACGCTCGGGCCGGGAGTGATTCGGGATGCGCAGGGTCTGAGCCGCGCCGCGGTGGAGCTGGAGCTGATCCAGAGCAATTCCCAGAAGGACCCGGCGGTGTGGGAGTGGGAGACCACCAATCTGCTGCAGATCGCCTCGGCATTGACCGCTGCCGCCACCGTGCGGGAAGAGACCCGTGGTGGCCACTATCGGGAGGACCATCCCGATCTCGACGACCGGCATTGGCACTGCCGAACATTGCTCAGTCTCGACCCGGACGGAGATCTGCGGGTCGAGCGCGAAGAAGTAACTGAAAAGTGAAGTGGGTGCCACTCTTGCGAGTCGGCACCCACCTCGGGGCGGTATCTGCCCTTATAGCGGGCTAGACCGTCTTGAAACCGTGGATCTCTCAGCTGGCGGCGTTGAATGCCTCGATGATCTCGGCCGGAATGCGGCCCCGATCGCTGATGCCGTAGCCGTTCTCACGGGCCCAGGCGCGGATAGTCGCATTGTCCGCCACAGTGGTCTTGCTGGACGAGCGACGGGCGGTGCGACGGCGCGAACCGCCCTGGCCGCGAGCGTGTCCAATCCAATTAGCCAGGTCGTCGCGCAGCTGGGCCGCGTTCTCCTCGTTGAGGTCAATCTCATACGAGACACCGTCCAGTGCGAAACTCACGGTTTCGGCCGCGTCGCCACCGTCTAGATCGTCCACGAGGATCGTGCGCTGTGCCATTTGTTCTCCTATCGGCGTGAGGTAGAGCCGGCCTGGGCTGGAAGGCCGGTGGTGGGTATGGCTGGTCTTGTGCCACGCATAATAGCTGGCGCTACATCAGTGTGCCTCTAAACCAAGCCTTGTAGCAATTTACGCGCGCCGAGACGGCAAGAGTTTTTTTCCGATGACGAACAGGTATGACGCGACGATTAGTGAACCGGGCCACTTTCCTGCGGGGACGGGGAGTCGCCGGGGGAGGAGGTGCCCTTCGAATCGCGGGCTTCAAACTCCGCCAGGGCCGCCCGCTCGCGCCGATCGGCATTGAGGATAGCCCGCATCGCATACCAGAACAGCAACGCGACACACACCATCGGCGTCAGCGCGGCCACGGCTTGCCAGAACACACTCGTAGTCTAGCCCTTCACTCCCGGGTAGATGGCCCGGCCGGGACGGGTGCACCCGGCCCGCCGCGACCGGCGCGATGGTCACTGGTTGGGGCGCACCAAGGGGAACAGGATCGTTTCCCGGATGCCGGCGCCGGTCAAAGCCATCAGCAGCCGGTCGATTCCCATTCCCTGGCCGCCCGCCGGTGGCATGCCGTGTTCCATCGCGGCGAGGAAGTCCTCGTCCAAACGCATGGCCTCCTCGTCGCCACGGGCCGCCAAGGCGGCTTGCTCGGTGAATCGGTCGCGTTGTACGACCGGGTCGTTGAGCTCGGAGTATCCGGTGGCCAACTCGAATCCGCGCACGTAGAGATCCCACTTCTGCACAGTGCCCGGGACGCCCGGATCCTCCTTGACCAACGGCGAGGTCTCCACCGGGAATCCACGAACGAACGTCGGCAGGTGCAAGGAGCCGGCGATCAGGTGCTCGAAGAGCTCTTCGGTGATCTTTCCGGCGGTGGCGACCTTGGGGTCCAGCTCCAATTCGAGCCGGCCGGCGATGTCGAGCAGTTCCTTCTTGGTTGTCTGCGGGGTCACTTCGATGCCCAGTGCTTCACTGACCGCCGGATACATCTCGATCTGTGCCCACTCACCACCCAGTTCATAACTCGAACCGTCCCGCAGGGTCACCTCGGTGCCGCCGAGCGCGTCCACCGCCGCATTCTGAACGAGTTGTCGCGTGAGCTCGGCAACCGAGGTGTAGTCGCCGTAGGCCTCATAGAACTCGAGCATCGCGAACTCCGGCGAGTGCGACGAATCCGAGCCCTCGTTGCGAAAGTTCCGATTGATCTCAAACACGCGGTCGATGCCGCCGACGAGCGCACGCTTGAGGAAGAGTTCCGGTGCGATGCGCAGATAAAGGTCCATATCCATGGCATTGGAATGGGTGACGAAGGGGCGGGCCGCGGCGCCGCCGTGCATGACCTGCAGCATCGGCGTCTCGACCTCGACGAATCCGGCCGCATCGAATGTCGACCGGAGACTGCGCAGGACGGCCGCTCGCGTGAATACCATCTCCCGCGCGGCGGGCCGGACGATCAGATCCACGTACCGCTGGCGGACCCTGGTCTCCTCGTTCATCTCCCGGTGCAGCACCGGGAGCGGGCGCAGGGCCTTCGCCGCCACCTGCCAGGACGTTGCCAGCACCGACAGTTCCCCCCGGCGACTGGAGATGACCCGGCCGGTGATCGACACGTAGTCGGCCAGGTCCACGTCGGCCTTCCAGTCGGTCAGGGAGTCCGCGCCGACCTCGGCCAGGCTCAGCATCACCTGCACCCGCGTGCCGGTCTGGTCGCCGTCCTGGATGGTCGCGAAGCAGAGCTTGCCGGTGTTGCGGAGGTAGACCAGGCGTCCGGCCACCGAGACGACGTCCGAGGTCTCCTCGCCCGACTGCAGGTGGGCGTAGTCGGCGCGCAGCTGCGTCAGCGAGATCGACCGGGGCACCGACAACGGGTAGGCGGCGGTGCCCGCGGCCAGCAGCCGGTCGCGCTTGCCACGGCGCACCCGCATCTGCTCGGGAAGGTCCTCCCCGGGTGCGGGCACGGCGGAGACGGAGGAGTCAGAGGTCATGGGGCGCAGATTATCCGGTGATTCGATGCGTCCGTATATCGGTCGGCGGGGCCGCGGACGGCACGCGCCCCGCTATTGCACGAGATCGACCGCGATGTCCAGGATCGGGCTGGAGTGCGTGAGAGCGCCGACCGAGAGGTAGTCGACACCGGTCCAGGCGTACTCCCGCGCCCGGGCCAGCGACAGGCCGCCGGTGGCCTCGATCTCCAGCGGCTCGTCGGTGGCTTTGCGGGCCGCCTGCACGGTGGACTTCATGTCGCTGACCGACATGTTGTCGAGCATGAGGTAGCGGCTGCCGGCTTCGACGGCCTCGACCGCCTCCTCCTGCGTGGTGACCTCGACCTGCACGGCCACGTTCGGGAAGAGCGCGCGAACCTTGGCGTAGGCGGCGGTGATGGAGCCGGCCGCCAGTTTGTGGTTGTCCTTGATCATCGCGACGTCGTACAGGCCCATCCGCTTGTTGACCCCGCCCCCGATGCGCACCGCGTACTTCTCCAGCGCGCGCAGGCCCGGCGTCGTCTTGCGGGTGTCGAGCACCTTGACGTTGGTGCCGGCCAAGGCCGTGCTCCAGGCGTGGGTGGCGGTCGCGACGCCGCTGGCCCGGCAGACCAGGTTGAGCATCGTCCGCTCGCCGGTGAGCAGCACCCGGGTCGACCCGGACATCACCGCGACGATGTCCCCGGGCTTGACCCGGGCGCCGTCCTCCAGGCGCAGGTCGACCGCCGGCATCGGCTGGCCGAACCGGGTGGCCACCTCGGCCAGCACCACCGGCAGCAGCGGGCCGCCGGCGAGCACGCCTTCACCCCGGCAGACCACGTTGACCACGCTGCGAGCCCCGGCGGGGATGATCGAGTTGGTGGTGACGTCGCGACCGGGATTGCCGCCGAGATCTTCGGAAAGCACGTAGCTGACCAGTGCCCCGGCCCACTCCGGGCTCAGCCCGGCCGCCTGCAGCGTCGTGGCGATGCCCTCGGGCCACGACTTGGCCACAGCGTTCTTGACCTGCTCGACCGCGCGGCTGGGCGGAGAGGCGTGACGTCCCATGGCTACATCTTGCCGCACCGCGGCGCTCCCGTCGGCCAGGATCCGGCTTGACCGGGGTGGGTGGATCCGGACCTTTTCGGATGGCCGGTGTGGAAAATCAGTGAGCAGCATTGTCAGAGGCGGGTGAGAATGTTTCCTCGTGCAACTACTCCACCTCAGTCGGCGCTTCCTGCGCCCGTACCTCGGCTGGATCGCCCTGCTGCTGGCGCTGCAGCTGGTGGCGGTCATCGCCTCGTTGTACCTGCCGAGCTTCAACGCCGACATCATCGACAACGGCGTCGCCAAGGGCGACACCAACTACATCGTGCGGATCGGGCTGGCGATGCTTGCCGTCTCGGCGATCCAGATCGTGGCGACCTTCGCCGCCACCTACCTCGGCGCCCAGAGCTCGGCCCGGCTGGGTCGTGACCTGCGCGGCGTCCTGTTCGCCCGAGTCGGAGAGTTCTCGGCCCAGGAGTTCGCCCAGTTCGGCGCGCCGACGCTGATCTCGCGCACCACCAACGACGTCACGCAGGTGCAGACCGTCGTCAACATGGTGCTGACGATGGTGGTCAGCGCCCCGATCATGATGATCGGCGGCATCGTGATGGCCCTGCGGGAGGATCTCGGGCTCTCCTGGCTGCTCACCGTGGCGATTCCCGTCCTGGGCATCACCGTCGCCGTCATGGTGCTCAAGATGACACCGCAGTTCCGCCGGATGCAGGCCCTGGTCGACCTGGTCAACCGGATCCTGCGCGAGCAGATCACCGGTGTCCGGGTGGTGCGGGCCTTCGTGCGGGAGCCGTTCGAGGAGGCCCGCTTCGACGAGGCCAACCAGCAGTACACCGACGCCGCCCTGCGGGTCGGGCGCATGCTGGCGGTGGCCATGCCGGTGATCATGTTCGTCTTCAACGCCTCCACCGTGGCTGTCGTCTGGTTCGGCGCCCGGCGGGTCGACGCCGGCGAGATGCAGGTCGGGGCGCTCACCGCCTTCATGTCCTATCTCATGCAGATCCTGATGTCGGTGATGATGGCGACCTTCCTGTCGATGATGATCCCGCGCGCGGCGGTGTCCTCGGGCCGGATCCAGGAGGTGCTGGGCAGCCGCCCGACGATCCTGGCCACGCCCACGCCGAGCGCGATGCCGCCCGCGCAGGTCGCGGTGGAGTTCGACCGGGTGACGTTCCGCTACCCGGGTGCCGAGCTGCCGGTGCTGCGCGAGGTGTCGTTCACCGCCAGGCCGGGCACGATGACCGCCGTCATCGGCTCCACCGGCGCCGGCAAGACGACCTTGCTCAACCTGGTGCCCCGGCTCTACGACGCCTCCGGCGGCAGCGTCCGGGTCGGCGGTGTGGACGTGCGTGATGCCGCTCCGGAGCAGTTGTGGAGCCGGCTCGGGATCGTGCCGCAGCGTCCGTACCTGTTCAGCGGCACCGTGGCCTCCAACCTGCGCTACGGAAAGGAGGACGCCACCGACGCCGAGCTCTGGGAGGCCCTGGAGGTCGCGCAGGCGGCCGACTTCGTCCGGGCGATGCCGGGCGGGCTCGAGGCGGCCATCGCCCAGGGCGGCACGAACGTCTCCGGTGGGCAGCGGCAGCGGCTCGCGATCGCCCGGGCGATCGTGCGCCGGCCCGAGGTGTACCTCTTCGACGACTCGTTCTCCGCCCTCGACCTGAGCACGGATGCCCGGTTGCGGTCCGCGTTGGCACCGATCACCCGCGAGGCGACGGTGATCGTCGTCGCCCAGCGGGTCTCCACGATCGTCTCCGCCGACACCATCGTCGTCCTGGAGGACGGCCTCGTGGTCGGCACCGGCACGCATACCGAACTCCTGGCCGGGTGCCCGACCTATGCGGAGATCGTCGAGTCCCAGCAGGGGGTGACGCTGTGAGCGAGCGCGTGCTGAGCGACGAGGAGAAGGCGGCGCAGCAGCGTCGCGGTCCGGCCGTGCGGGTCGGCGGCCCCGGCGGCGGTCTCGGCCGCCCGGCCGAGCAGGCCCGCGACTTCACCGGCACGGCCAAGCGGCTGCTGTCGCGGCTGCGTCCGCACCGGGTGACCGTGCTGGCCGCCGTCGTCGCGGCCTTCGTCGGCGTCGTCCTGAGTGCGATCGGGCCGAAGATCATCGGCGACGCGATGAACCTCATCTTCGCCGGGCTGATCGGCAAGCAGCTGCCGGCGGGGGTCACCCAGGCCGAGGCGGTGCAGGGCATGCGGGCCGCCGGGCACACCGACCTGGCCGACATGGTGGCCGCGATGGATCACCTGGTTCCCGGCCAGGGCATCGACCTGACCGCGGTGGGCCACGTCCTGCTGCTGGTGCTGTGCCTGTACATCGCGGCGTCCCTGCTCAGCTGGCTGCAGTACTGGCTGCTGGCCGGGGCCTCGCAGTCCGTGGTGCGCACCCTGCGGGCCGACGTCGAGGCCAAGATCAACCGGCTGCCGCTGCCCTATTTCGACACCCAGCCGCGTGGGGAGTTGCTCAGCCGGGTGACCAACGACATCGACAACATCTCCCAGTCCCTGCAGCAGATGCTCGGCCAGTTGCTGACCGCCCTGCTCACCGTTGTCCCGATGCTGGCGATGATGTTT
>JBDIAG010000040.1:0-13023 GCA_039812305.1 Actinomycetales bacterium
GCGACCTCGGCCGGCTCGTCGTACACGACGATGTTGTCGCGTCCACCGTGCTTGGCCTGGAAGAGCGCGGCGTCGGCGTTGGCGATGACTCTCACCAGATCGTCGCGCCCGTCGTCCTCCACGATGCCGAAGCTGACGGTGAACCTGGGCACTCCGGCGGTCGCCTGCGCCGTGTCGAGCTTCGACCGCATGGCCTCCAGGGCCTTGCGGGCACCGTCGGCGTCGCAGCCGGGAAGTGCGATCACGAACTCCTCGCCCCCGTAGCGGCAGATCAGGTCGTCCGTACGGAAAGCGCTGCCGAGCACGCTCGCGAGCAGTCTCAGCGCCCGGTCGCCCGCTTCGTGCCCGTGGGTGTCGTTGAGGAGTTTGAAATGGTCGACGTCCGCCATGATCACCGAGACCACCCGCCCGGTCTTGCGGATGGTGGACAGCCGGTGCTCGAACGAGCGCCGGTTGAGCAGTCCGGTGAGGCTGTCGGTGGACGCCTGCAGCTGGGTCTCGGCCATCACGCGCAGCAGTCCGATGCGGGCGCCGGCAAGCCTGGCCAGCGTGGTGACGTCCTCGACCGACTCGTCGGAGAACGGGATCCCGCGCTCCCCGGTGGCGTGGATGACGCCGACGGTGCGTCCCATGATCGACACCGGCGTGCACAGTGCGGACAGCCCGTCCGTCCGCCGGCCGCGCAGCTTGGGGCAGGCGTCGAGCGCCTCGCTGTCCGGAAAAGTCTGGGTCTGCGACCGACGCGCCGCCGGGCAGCCGTCGGGCGAGTCGACCTTGCAGCTGGGCGGAAGACCCTCGGGCGCGACGCTCGCCACTCTCAGCAGATGAGCGTGACTGTTGTCGGCGAGCAGCAGTTCGGACGGAGCTCCGGGCAGCGTCGTGGTCAGGCAACGCTCGATCACCTCGATCGCGTCCACCTCACTCGTCGCCATGTCCAGGGCGTTGGTCAGCCGGCTCTCGAAGCCCCGGCGACGTGCCTCGACCTCCCGACGGGCCGCCTCCTCGTCGGCGGTCGCCACCGCGGTGGCGAGCTGGGCGGTGATCTCCTCGACGATCTCGTCGCTGCGTCGCTGGTTCTTGATCACCCGGCTGACCAGCACCACCACGATCGGGACCATCATCGCGGCCAGGAGCGCGGCGGTGAGGGGATAGCGACTGGAGCCGGACGTGATCGACTCGGCGATGCGCATGGCAAGCATCACGACCACGCAGAACAGGACGACCGCCACCGAGGCAAGCCATTTGAGCGCTCGGAGCGCGCTCTTCCGGGCAGCGAGCCACTGTTCCTCGGAAGCTGTCATACGCCCTCCGGCACAGTGGCCATCAGCGCCGATCGGGGGTCGCTCGGCGTCGGTCATCGTCCACGGTCGTGCGGCCGGGGATCGTTCTGCCCTGGGTATCGGTCAACCAGACCGGACTCTTGAGGGAAAATATGGCCAAAGACGTCAGCCGGTGGGCTCTCCTGGGCTCTCGGACGGCGCCGGCTCCCGCCCGAGCAGCCACTTGTGCGCGCGGCAACCACTTGTCGGCCCACCAGCCAGCGATCTCCGGCCGCTCGACACACAACCGGTCAACGCGAGAATGCCTGGCCGGATCGGCGCAACGCCCCCGGGGAGTCAGGGGCCTTCCGACGCACGCCACCAGTAGCCTGTGCTCGCCAGTCAAGCTCCTCGTGGGCCAGGGAACCCGGTGCGAAACCGGGACTGACGCGCAGCGGTGAGGGTGACGGGCGGAGCACGCGGCCACTGGACCTGCCGTCCGGGAAGGCGTTCCGTCCGAACGATCCCGAGTCCGAAGACCTGCTGGCTTCACGGGCCGACCGTCCGTGAGAACCCGCGTGCGGGCCCCGCGTTCCGGGTCCGTGAACGAATGGAGCAGTATGTCTCGCTTTCCCACGCTCGGTCTCGTCGCGCTCACCGGGGCGCTCGTGCTCGGTACAACGGCCTGTGGCAGCGACCGGACGGGCGACGCGGCGAGCAGCGCCACCTCGACCGCGAGTGCCGCAGGCTATCCCGTGACGGTGGAGAACTGCGGCGTGCCTGTCACGATCGAGAAGCCGATCGAGAAGGCGATCGCGGTCAACCAGCCCGCGGTCGAACTGCTGCTGGCTCTCGGCCTCGGCGACCGGATGGCCGGCTACGCGATCAGTGACGACAGCGTGCTGCCTCAGCTGGAGAAGGAACGAGCCAAGGTCAAGCCGTTCGATGCGGAGTTCCCGTCCTTCGAATCCGTCCTGGACCGAGAACCGGACTTCGTCTACACGACCTTCGACTACACGTTCACCAGCGAGGGAATCGCCGACCGCGAGCAGTTCACGAAGTTCAAGGTGCCGACCTATCAGTCGCCGAGCGAGTGCAGCGGGCAGGACGCCGCGCAGCAGCGAGCTCTCACGTTGCAGGATCAGTACGACGAGATCAGCGACATCGCGAAGCTGTTCGGCGTGCCGGAGGCCGGCGAGCACCTGGTCACCGATCTGGAGAAGCGGGCGGCGGCCGCCAAGCCGGCCGACGGCGCGGACAAGATCAGCTTGGCCTGGTGGTACGCGGGCACCAAGACGCCGTACCTGGCCGGCTGCTGCGGCGCCCCCGGCCTGATGACGTCCGCGGTCGGCGCCCGGAACGCCTTCCAGGATTCCGACCAATACTGGCCGGAGATCGGTTGGGAGAACCTTCTGGACCGCGACCCGACCGTTCTCGTCCTCGCCGATCTGGGACGCGGTGGAGACGGGGACAGCGCCCAGGCCAAGATCGCGTATCTGGAATCCGACCCGGTCGCGAGCCGGCTCACCGCCGTGCGGGAGAAGCGGTACATCATCCTGGACGGCACCACGATGGACCCGTCGATTCGCAACGTCGACGGCATCGAGGAACTGGCCGCTGGACTGCGCAAACTCGGATTGACCCAATAGGCGATCTGAATCTGTCCTGCCAACCGGATTCTGTCCTGCCCGACGCGTGAAATCCGCCCCGTCTGGCAGGACACCACGCGCTTGGCAGGACAGATTCCGCGACCGTCACTGCACGCGAGTGCCGGATGGTGATGTCGCTACCGCGTCGTCCACTCTGCCGGCAGGGGACCGAGGAGTTGCTGGACGTCGGGCTGATTGCGATAGCCGTCCTCCCACGGAAGGTTCCCGAGGGAATCCGGCCAGATGATCTGCACGGCGGAGACGGTGTCGTACATGATCTCGACACCGACGAGACCGCTGGTGTCGGTCGCCGTGATCAGAGCGACCCGAGCATCGTCGGTGAGGGCGGAGTCCAGGGTGGCCGGCTCGAAGCGGTAGCCGTCGCGGATTCGCAGACCGGCGAGGTTGAGGAAATCCTGGGCCACCTCGTATGGCATCGCGGTCATGACGAGTTCGGGGTGGCCCATCGCCGTCAGGCCGATCGTGTACGAGAACGGAGCTTCGCCGTCCTCACCCGGGCCGACGTGCTGGATGGCCCAGCCATACTCGGCGATCGTCTCTCGCATCCATCGTTCGCGTTCCCGGATGTCACGTTGTTCGCGGAGTTGGCGCAAGCGGCGCGGAATCATGCCGACGATTGTGCCCTGCACCGCGGCCTCGGGGCGTTCCCGACATCCGCGGCGACGACCGCCCTCGGAGACGCGGAGCTCACGTCGTCCAGACGCGGGCGAGGGCGGCGGCCTCTCGGCGGGAGGTGACGCCGAGTTTGGTCAGGACGGCGCTGACGTGAGCGTCGACGGTGCGTACCGAGACCACCAGCCGGGCGGCGATCTCGCCGTTCTCCCGTGCTCCAATGCCTGTTGGCCGTCGGGCATGGCCGCGATCGGTACCGAAAGGCCACCTTCAGGACCCAAGGGCCACGTTGCAAACCACGAATGGCCGCGTTGGGTCCCGAAGGGACACGCCGAGCGTTGCCTCTGGGTACCCGACGTTGCCATTCGCGAGCGAACGCCAACCCGCAGCCGGACAGTGCCCGCGTAGCCGGGCCGCTGATACCTCCGCAGTCGGCGGCCCACGGGGTGGGCATCCAGTAAGCGGTCGGGCATCCGGGTAGAGGCCAAGCATCCACCTGGAAGCCGAACAGCCACGTATCGCTGGATGCCCGGCCATTCAACTGGATGCCCAGCCTTCAACCGGATGCCAGCGCCTCATCCGAAGGCTACTTAGTGGGGTGCGTGGAAGGTCCTTGTGTGTTTGGGCCGGTCGGGCGTGCGCGTCGCGAGGGAGGCGAGCGGGGGCGTGGCGGAGGCACGTTGAGCAAGTCCGAGCGTCGCGAGGCATGCGATCCGTCCGGTTCCAAACGTCAAGGACTTCCACGCACCCCACTAGGTGATCCCTCCGCGATCGAGCGCGACCCGTCGAACACCGCCGGGCGAGCGACCGCTACGGACACGGACGACGCCCGAACTGTCGAGTCCAGTCTGAGAATTCTGTGACCTAGGTCACCGTGGCCGCCTGTTCTGTCCTAGATTGGGCTGGATTCCGCCCGTGGAGGAAGACTCATGTCCGCGTCCAGCCCAGATCAGCGCGCTCTGACCGCGAGGAGCCGGCGTCCGAGACACGAACGAAGCGAGGTGCGCCCGAGCCCGGCACCCAGAGTGGGGACCAAGCACGGTCTGGGCCGCCTCCTGATCATCGCCGCCACGACGTTGGCGCTGACCGGGGTGGCCGTCCCAGCCGCGGTCAGTGCCACTTCCGGGTCTTCCGTACCGCGCACCGCGGAGCTCTCGGAGACGACCAGGCTGCCCGACCGGCGGGCGGTGGTCAGCGGCGACCGGGCGTACGCGGTCTCGTCCGAAGACGGGTTGTATCCGGCGATGGGCTGGCACATCAACGGAGAGATGGGTGGTATCTGGTCGCCACCGATCAAGCTCCTCGACGGACTGTGGTTCGGCGTCGACGGCGCCTGGCTCGGTGCCGACGCCGGGGCGCGCCGGTTCACGTCCGGCTGGGGGTACACCCGCACCGACTACCAGCGCACGGACGGCGTCCAGGTGTCGCGCACGGATGTCGTCCCGGATGGTCAGCGCTCGCTGCTGGTCGGGCTCACGCTGAAGAGCGATCGTAACCGGACGGTACCGCTCACTGTGGACGCGCACTCCGAGCTGATGGCGGCCTACCCGTGGGGGTCGACGACGCCCAGTCAGGCCGACGTCAACGTCCAGGACGAGGGTGCGACCGAGCGCGGACGATTGGTCTTCACCGAATCGGCCGATGCGACCAACCCGATCGGCGCGCACGACTGGGCGGCCGTGGTGGCCGGGTCGTTGCGTCCGAGTTCGACGTCTTTGGGGCCGAACCATCGCGGACCGCAGGACCCGGCCGTCGTCTGCCCGACGACCGGCACGCTGCCGCCGAAGTGTGACGACAGCGGCTTCGGCAAGGGCACCGGTGGGCAGTTGACGTACGAGCTGCGTCTCACGTCCGGTCATCCGACCACCATCTGGTTCGCCGTCGCCGGGTCGGACGAGGGCGCCGCGGCCGCGCACCAGACCGCGAGCACGGTGTTGAAGAATCCAGCCGGCTTGCTGCAGAAGAAGGTCCGCGCCCGTCAGGCGATCGACGCGCGGAGCAAGGTGGTGCTGCCGGGCGATCGGCTGCTGGCGGAGTCGATCGCGTGGAGCAAGCAGAACCTGGCCGACTCGGCCCAGCAGTCCGACCACGTCACGCTGCGCTGGACGGACGAGGGCAAGACGCTGCAGACCGTCGGGGAACTCGATTCGATGCGATGGCTCGGGGCCGGCTGGCCGGACTATCCGTGGGTGTTCGGCACGGACGGCGAGTACACGTCCTATGCCTCGGTCGCGATGGGCGACTTCGAGAACATCCAGGCCCATCTGCGGACGTTGCGCGACATCAGCGATCAGCTGAACGATCGTTCGGGCAAGGTCGCGCACGAGATCACACCGGACGGGTCGATCTATTACGGCGCGAATTCCAGTGCGGGCAATACCGACGAGACGTCGAAGTTCCCGTCCGCGGTGGCGACCGTGTGGCGGTGGAGCGGCGACGACGAGTTCCGCGACGAGATGTACGACTTCACCAAGCGCAACATGCAGTACGTCGTCACTGTCCTCGACGAGGACGGCGACGGCTGGCCGGAGGGTCTCGGCAATGTCGAGCGCGAGGGCATGGGCGCGGAGAAGCTGGACAACACCGTCTACACGATCCGCGGACTGCGGGATCTGGCCGATCTCGCCACGAGTACGGGCGACACGGCGACCGCAACCTGGGCCACCGAGCGGGCGACCGCGATGGAGGCGGCCTTCGACGCGGCCTGGTGGTTCGGCGGCGACGCGCATCAGTACGCGGATTCGCTGGAGAACCCGGGCAATACGAAGGTGTTCCAGCGGCACTGGACCGGCGTCACGCCGATGGACGCCGTGCTGGTGAAGCCGGACGGGACGGCGAGTCCGCTGGCTCCGTCCGACCATGCCCGCGAAGCGCTCTCGCAACGCGAGAAGGACTGCTATACCGGCAACTTCGGCTTGTACCACACCGGTACCGGGCCGACGTCGGCTCCGGCGGGCAACCCCGGCAGCAGCTGCGATTCGGTCGTCTCGGCGGTGCCGAGCGAGCGCAGCGAGTTCTCGCTCAACACCGCGATCATGGCCGTGGGCGAAGGCAACTACGGACGGTTGGGCGCGGGTCAGCAGCAGGTGTACACGACCGCCAACGCGCGCATTCAGCTCGATCGATCGGTCTGGGAGCAGCCGGGCGCGATGCCGGAGATCGCCCCGGACGGCGACTTCATCCCGAACATCGACCGTTCGATGATGGAGCGCTCGATGGTGCTGCAGGCGTGGGGTGCCTACGGCAATCTGTGGCCGGTGATCCACCAGCAGCTCGGCGTCTCGCCGGATCTCGGCCGCGACCGGGTGGCGGTGGTGCCGCTGGTGCCGGAAGGTGCCCCGTACATCAAGGGCAGTGACATCCGGCTCGGCGAGCGCGGCAAGGTGACCGTGCGCGCGGCTCGGACGGACTCGCAACTCACGACGACGATCGATCTGCGAAGCACGGGGACGAAGCTGACGATCGGGCATACGCTCCGGGCGGACGAGCACGTCGCGAGCGTGCGGCTGGACGGCAAGAAGCGCACCGACTACGAGATCGTCACCACCGAACGCGGTCGTGAACTGCGGCTGCCGACGGGGAGCGGTCATCACACTCTGGCGATCGCGCTGAAGTGAACACTGTAAGCCCACCTCGTTGCACGGCGACGTAGCATCGCAGGATGCAGCCTGAACTCGCGGTCGCCGCCTCGATCGTCAGCCTGACTCCCTCGCCGTCCGTGAGCGAGGTGCACGATGTGCTGCGGCACGCTGCCGACGTTCTCGGCGGGCGGCCGATGTCGGTCAGAGGGCCGGGCCCGACATTCTGCTGGCGGCTGGGTGAACGTGGCGTCACGATCGATGTCAGCACGTTCGTCCGCCGACGGGTCAGATTCGCCTCGTTCCCGTGGTCGCGGTGGGACGACGAGATCTACCGCCGGTTCAAGTGGACCGACTCCTCCGCCGACCTGCCGTATCTGTGGAGCCTGCCGATCGCGGGCGGTCAGGAGTGGTACCCGGGCAACGCGATCGCGTCCGGCTGGGCTGAGTTCTTCAACGTCTTCGGCTCGTGCTTCGACTCGTTGCCGAAGGATCTCCAGGCGATCCCGCCCGAGTGGCGGCCGAGTGGGCCCGTCGTGACCTCGATGTGGAACGTCGACGGAGACGTGGCAGGCGGTGTCACGGTGGAGGTGTCGGCGGACGGCGTCCTCGTCAGCGGAGAGGGACCGCAGGCCTTCCAACTCGACATCCCGGCCGACCGGCTCGGTCACAAACAGGTCAAAGTACCCGCCCTTCTGGCGGGCTTGACCCGGACCGGCGCGTTCGGCGAGCTGCAGTTCTGGGAGAACGAGACGCCGATGGACGTCTTCCCGACGGGACGACGAGCCGAGGACGACGAGCCGGACGACTTGGCGGACTCACGCGGCCCGAGGGCGACCCAGTCCGTCCAAGAGGCCCGCGAGCTGATCGCGGCCGAACCGCCGGCGCCGGCACAGCGTCCGGGTCGACCGGCCCCGCCGACGCGGCCGTTCGTTCCGACGATCCCCGTCGACCACGCGCTGGAGTTGGCGACGCAACTGGCCCAGTACAACCACGACGCTCCGAACGTCCTGCGCGCGTGGGGCGTCGAACTGGACGGTGCGGGCAAGGGCTCGCTGCAGGGTGGACTGGCGCGCTGCCGGAGTACCTCCGGAGGCACGCAGCATCTGATTCAGGTGGCCCTGGCCCCGGCCAATGACGAGCGGGCTCACCTGGAGGGCGTCTGGGCTTACGCAGACCAGGTGACCACGGCACTGATCGGACGATTCGGCCCGCCGCTCGGGACCGGGGCAGCCTCCGACGGCTCGGGAAGCCGGCTGTGGAACGTGGGATCGGTCGGCCTGGTCCTCGAGATCACACGCGATGGCATCGGGCTGGACATCGGCGACAGTGACGAACACTGGCGGAAGCTCGTCAGCCTGGATTGATCGGCCTGGATTGATCGGCGCGTCTACTCTCGCGCCGACAGGATGTCGGTCCGGGCGAAATCGTCGCCGATGTACAACAGGGGCTCCCCTGTCTCAGCGGCAACTCGTCGGCGTCGTTCGGTGTGATTCGCGGCAACTCGACCAGCGATTTCCAGCACTTGGGCGAGAAGCTCTTCGGGCGGCCGATGCAGTTTCAGCGCATGACAGTGAATGTGCACTCCGGTGCCGACGACCCGGTGTGATGTCTCGGCTTCGTTGCCGGCCGCATAGATCAGATGCCCCTCCTGGAGGCCGAGAACGGCGCAATAGGCCATCACCTGATAGAGATCGGCATTGGGAAATCCCTTGTTCTCGGCCTTGTACTTGGCATCCACCACGAGACGGTGACCCGACGGATGCTCCCAGTACAGATCAGGCCTCATGTCGACGCGGCGATCCTCGTCGAGGTGCATACGGTGCTGCAGCCTCGTATATCCGCCGAATGGCCGCAGAGCTTCTCGCATCGCAACACAGACGAAGTCCTCGAAGATCCTCCACAGGTCGAAGACGAAGCCGCTCACGTGAAGGCTCCCGACACGTTGGTCGAACGAGTCGCCCGCGAGAACCAGCTCGGCCAGACGGAGTGCCGGCTGATACCGGGCGTTGAGCCGCGATGGTTGCCAGCGTGGCGTGGGCTCACCGCGGACGAGCGGGGACACGTCTGCCAGTTGAAGCCTCAGCCGATGAAGCCGATGGCGCACCCGGTGGGGTATCGACGGCATCTGCAGGAGCCGCTGAGTCGCCGTGCGGAGTATCCGGTTCTCGGCAATGTCCACCGAGAACTCGTCATAGCTGACTTCGAGCGGGATGAGCGTCCCAGGTCGTCGTGCGAGCTGATCGCCCACGCGAACGCGGCCACGCAGTACGGGAAGGGCCTCCGATACCTCGGTATACCCCTGCAGCAGCCCTTGCTCGATGGCCGACTGGGCACGTCGCGAGAACGAGTCGGCGAGTGCCTCGGGCAGATCCCGTTCGTCGTCGAGCACGACCGGTGGTTTCCGCCAGAAGACAGGGTTCTGCGCGTAGCCCAACAGAAAGACCAGACGATCGATCGGGATCTTGGGTCGCACAATCACCTGAAGATCGCCGGCCCGAGCAACGCCGACCTTGCGACCGGCCGCGACCTCCCACAGGCCGGATCCCGGCGATCGGGTCACGACGGCCACCTCCGATTCCGCGAGGGCAGCGGCTTCCTCCGGCGACAGCGCTATCGGCCGGGGCGGTGCATTCTCAGTCAGCGTCAGATGACGCATCGTGATCTCCAACGACGTCGTCATTCACCACCGGTGCCGGGGCGTGCTGCCCGCTCGGGCCGACGGCGGCGTCTACCCTCTCGGCGATCGCGGAGTAGCCGAACCGCGTCGCCACCTCCGACGACGACAGCTCTCCGAAGTGGTGTTCCTCCAGAAGGGGCAGGATCGAGGTCCGCCACATTCGCTCGAGGCCACCTTCCCGATGAACCTCCGGACGCATGAAGTACGACGGACCGATCTTGAAGTCCTGGTCGACGATCTGGCGGTTGAGTTCGTCGAGCAGGTCCGCACATCGGCTCGGGTGATTCTGGGCGCGGAGCCACGCGCGCAGGACACCGCTCGCCGGAGTCTCCGAGGGGTGCAACGGCAGGAAGGAGAACCGTCGTCGCATTGCCGCGTCGACGAGCGCGATCGAACGGTCGGCGGTGTTCATCGTCCCGATGATGAACAGGTTCTTCGGCAGCGAGAAACCCCCTTCTGCGTCCCCATAGAGCAGGTCGACGGGCTCGTCTCGATACTCCAGCAGGAAATAAAGTTCACCGAAGATCTTCGCGAGGTTGCCACGATTGATCTCGTCGATAATGAGAACGTGGGGCTCGCTGGAGTTCTTAGCCTGTTCGACGATTCGACGCATTGGCCCGGCCTTCAGCTCGAATCCGCCACTCGCGGTGGGTCGGAAGCCCTCGAAGAAGTCCTCATAGGAATAGGCGGGATGAAACTGGATCAGGCGCCTGTTCGCGCCTCCGATGTGCTTGGCGAGCGCCTGGGCAATGTAGGTCTTACCGGTTCCTGGCGGCCCGTAGAAGATCAGTTGCCGTCGATCACGGAGAAGCTCGATGCACTCCTGGAGCCAATCTCGGTGCACGTGCAAGGATTCGGCCAGCTCGTCGGTGGCGTCCGGGAGCACCAGCGGCTTTTCCAGGGGTTCGTCTCGGTGCTCGAGCAGCTTCTCCAGGACGTCGAGATGCTGCGTGAGATCGAGAACCTCGCGTTGCACCTTCAGGCGAGCGCTCAGATCCGACGGTAGCCGATTCAGATCCACTTGCGTTTTCCACGTGACCCCTCGTACGAGTCGCGTGTCGGTGCCTCCCGATCCCTGGTAGGAGGCTTCTCCGCTGATCTCGCCCAGATGCAGGCGGTCCCGGTCGACAGTGACCAACACGTGACCCGGTTGCATCCGGGTCAGGAACGCGTGAAACTCGTCGAGCTTCTCCATTCGCGCTGCGTAGGAAGCGTGTGAATAGTCCTCGTCGACGATGGACTTCAGCTCGTCACGAGTCAGGCCCGGCTCCACCTCTCGCAAGCTTGCTGCGGCGAGTGTCACCACGTCACGAGCCATCCAGTCGGGTTCCAGATCGCGGCCGTTGACGTTGCCTCGCACCAACCAGGCGCGCCGGGAGGCCTTGGGCAACGAGCCGTCTCCCTCCAGTCGTTCTCGAAGGTCGGCGACGGTCACGCGCTGATCGGGACGTGCGGCCCCGTCGACGTCGAACGTCACTCCTTCGGCTTCCAGCGCCTCGCGTTGCTCCGCCCTGATCCGGTCGGACGTGGCTACGCGATGCCAGCCGTCGTCTCGGACCTTCTCCAGATAGTCCGCGACCGCGGACGCTTGGACACCGGCCACTTCGGCGATGTCCGTGTGTGCCGTCCATTCGCCGGTTCGTACCGCGGCGACGGCTGTGGAGACCAGATCCGATCGGGGCATTCGGAAGTCGGCGTGCGCATGGGCATCGTCGGCTGAGGAAGGCGGGCCCCACAGCGTCCCGTCCTTGTCCCATCGGCCGATCAACGGCGGTTCGTAGAAGTTGACCGCTCGATCGCCGCCTTCCGACAGCTGCGTCACGATCTGGTGCAGCTCCTCGTCGAGATCGGCGGCAGTGCCGTCGAGCAGATCAGCGAACGCATGCCGAATGGCCATGCGATGCCGAGAACTGACGATACCGACGTAGTAGTCCGGGAAGAGAAGCCATCGAAGCGCACAGCGCTGCGCCGGTTCGCCCGGCTTGGGCATGGACGACAACAGCCGCTCGAATGCCTTCGGGTCAGAGAGAACCGTGGCCCGCTCCTCGTCGGACAGGCCGACCAAGGCGGAGGCCACGCGGATGAGAAGAGTCAACTGAAAGGATCTGCGCGTCTTGAAGGCGACCCCGCCGTTGAACATGCGACCTTCGAGGCCGGCGTCAACGATCGGTGGCAAAGACGCCGGGCGGGTCATCTTCTCGAGGACGCCGGTGAGCAGCAATCGCTTGCGGTGTGGGGTGTAATCACTGAGCGGGGCCAGGTTCAGGCACCAGATCTCCGCGAACAATTGCAGAGCCGCATCGGACGTACCGGCCAGCTGGTCGTCCAGCTTCTCGTCGAACGACCGCCCTCCATCGTCGGGACGGTCGACGAAGGCGTGCTGGAGTTCGTCCGTGGCTTGCCTCGTCCAGATCGCGCGGCCGGGAGTGAAGACCGAATCGCCGGTGCGGATGGCCCGCAGGAACTCGTCGCTCAGATCGCGGAGCGAATCCTCGGCCGTGGCGGGATCGGAGGCAACGGGAACCGCCACGTCCGCGGAGTATCCGGCGTCCCTCAGCGCATCACGGAAGTCGGTCGCGTGCCGACGCACCTCGAACAACGTCAGCGCCGAACCGATCTCGCTGAGAGCCGGCTGCCCGAATGACGTACGAGGGACCCCGATGGCGAGCCATTCAACCGGGCGGCGATGCATGTGGGCAGCCGTTGACCGGACGTATTCATAGGGACCCGAGATCCGACCGATGTGGACGAGCTTGTTCTCGCGATCGGGGGCGATCACGACGTCGCCGACCTCGATGGTGAAAGCGAATCGGCGCAGGACCCCCGCCCACACCGGTAGTGCACCTTCCTTTGCCTCCGGATATGCCTCGCGCAAGACCTCCCGCACCGCGGCTTGATCATCCCCGACCGTCCGGAGGTCGCCGATCTCATCCCAACCGATGGAGATGAACCGCTCGTCGACGAGTTGGCGCGCGGGAATGGTGTCGTTGTGAATTCCCCAGAACCGGGTCACGCGGCAACCTCACTGTCGGACGAAAAGCGCACATCGGATGGCAACGATGGCGTTGGACATCTGGCGGTAAGTCCCAGATGTGCCGGTAAGTACGGTACCTCCAGGTGGACCACGCAGTGTGCGGTGACCGGCGACTCGGGTGCCGCGACTCCACCCGAGGCGGTGGTCGCAGGACGACGCGTGGGTGCGTTGACGGCCGGGTCGGGATCGA
>JBDIAG010000041.1:0-12971 GCA_039812305.1 Actinomycetales bacterium
CAAGAGCTGACCGGGGGCGGGCCGTCGACGGTTGGCCCGATGCTGGTCGGGCTGACCGGAGGCACCGGATCCGGTAAGTCGACGCTCTCCAGCGCGCTGGCCGAACTGGGGGCGGTGGTGATCGACGCCGACGCCGGCGCCCGCGAGGTGCTGGCGCCGCAGACGCCCGGCCTGGCGCAGATCGTCAGCCGATTCGGCCCGCAGATCGTGGACGAGGACGGCCGGCTCCGGCGGGCCGCGCTCGCCGCGATCGTGTTCGCGGATCCGGCGCAGCTGCGGGCGCTGGAGGCCATCACCGATCCGCTGATCCAGCAACGGACGAAGGAACTCCTCGCGCAGGCGCCGGCCGACGCGGTGGTCGTCGGCGACATGCCGCTGATCGTCGAACGTGGCACGGCCGCCGACTACCACCTGGTCGTGGTGGTGGACGCCCCCGAGGACGACCGCGTGCACCGACTGGTCGGGCGTGGGCTGACGGCCGACGACGCGCGCCGCCGGATCGCGGCCCAGGCCACCCCGGCCCAGCGCCGGGAGGTGGCCGACCTGTGGGTCGACAACGCCGGCAGTGTCGCGGATCTGTCCCTGGAGGCGGAGCGGGTCTGGCGGGAGCGGATCGCGCCGTTCCGGGAGAACCTGACGACGGGACGCGCCGCGGTGCCGTCCGTTGCGGAGGTGGCCGACCCGGTCTGGCCGGATCAGGCTCGCCGGCTGACCGCCCGGCTGGAGCGCTGGGCGGGGGTTCGGGTGGACCGATGGGCTCCGCCGTCGCCGCCCGGGCCGGATTCCCTCGAGTTCTGGGTACACGTCCCGGCGCACGCAGTACCGGGGCTGCGTCGCCTCGGCTTCGTGCCGGCCGGGCATCTCCGACCGCCGGTCCCGGGTTCCGGGCATCTCCGACCGTCCGCCCCGGGTTCCGGGCGGCCGTCCGCCACCTGGGCGGGGGTCGACCAGGGCCGTCCGGCGGTACTGCACGTGCTGTGAGGACGTGCGCGGCCTCGCGCCACGGCCGCCGCGCCGACGTCCGCCGACCATGACGAGTCGGTGTCCTTCGGGAGGTGCGGACGACCACGCGAACCGTTCGGTCATGCGCACGCGCTCGGTCATGCTCACCCGTTCAGTCATGCGCACGCGCTCGGTCATGCGCACGCGTTCGGTCATGCATACCCGCTCGGTCACGCGCACGCGTTCGGTCATGCGCACCCGGCCGGGTCCACCAGGCGGTGTCCACCGGGCCGTGTTCACCGGGCCGTGTTCACCAGGTCGTGTTCACCGGGCTGCGAGCGGCTCGGTCGCAGATTGTCATAGGTGCCGCCTACCGTTGTGGGTATGCGTCCGACAACAGAGCTGCAGCGCCGGGTGGCCCCCTTCGAGGTGGTCGCGGATTACGCTCCGTCCGGGGATCAGCCGGCGGCGATCGCCGACCTCACCCGGCGGATCCGGGCGGGGGAGAAGGATGTCGTGCTGCTCGGCGCGACCGGTACCGGCAAGTCCGCGACGACGGCATGGATGATCGAGCAGCTGCAACGGCCGACGCTCGTGCTGGCGCCGAACAAGACCCTGGCCGCCCAGCTGGCCACGGAGTTCCGCGAGCTCCTGCCGGGCAACGCCGTCGAGTACTTCGTCTCGTACTACGACTACTACCAACCCGAGGCCTACATCGCCCAGACCGACACCTACATCGAGAAGGATTCGTCGATCAACGACGAGGTCGAGCGATTGCGGCACTCCGCGACGAACTCCCTGCTCACCCGGCGCGACGTGGTGGTGGTCGCCTCGGTCTCCTGCATCTACGGGCTGGGCACACCGCAGGAGTACGTGGATCAGATGCTCACGCTCAAGCTCGGTGACCAGATCGACCGCGACAAGCTGCTGCGCCGGTTCGTCGACATGCAGTACGTGCGCAACGACATGGCCTTCTCCCGGGGCACTTTCCGGGTGCGCGGCGACACGATCGAGATCATCCCGGTCTACGAGGAGCTGGCGCTGCGGATCGAGATGTTCGGGGACGAGATCGATTCGCTCTACACGCTGAACCCGCTCACCGGGGAGGTGGTGCACGAGGAGAAGGAGATGTACGTCTTCCCGGCCACCCACTACATCGCCGGTCCGGAGCGGATGGAGCGGGCGATCGCCGGCATCGAGATCGAGCTGGCCGACCGGCTGGCCGAGTTCGAGAAGCAGGGCAAGCTGCTGGAGGCGCAGCGGCTGCGGATGCGTACCACCTACGACATCGAGATGATGCGCCAGGTCGGCAGCTGCTCGGGCATCGAGAACTACTCCCGGCACATCGACGGCCGGGCTCCGGGGTCGGCGCCGAACACGCTGCTCGACTACTTCCCGGAGGACTTCCTCCTGGTCATCGACGAGTCGCACGTCACCGTTCCGCAGATCGGCGGCATGTACGAGGGCGACATGTCCCGCAAGCGCGCCCTGGTCGAGCACGGTTTCCGGCTGCCGAGCGCGGTGGACAACCGGCCCCTGCGCTGGGAGGAGTTCCTCGAGCGGATCGGCCAGACTGTGTACCTGTCCGCCACGCCCGGGTCGTACGAGATGGCGCAGTCGAACGGTGTGGTGGAGCAGATCATCCGGCCGACCGGCCTGGTCGACCCGGAGATCGTGGTCAAGTCGACCAAGCAGCAGATCGACGACCTCATGTCCGAGATCGACATCCGTGTCCGCCGCAACGAACGTGTCCTGGTCACGACGCTGACGAAGAAGATGGCGGAGGATCTCACCGACTACTTCCTCGACCGCGGCGTGCGCGTGCGCTACCTGCACTCCGAGGTGGACACACTGCGCCGGGTGGAGCTGCTGCGCGAACTGCGGATGGGCGTCTTCGACGTACTCGTCGGCATCAACCTCCTGCGCGAGGGGCTGGATCTTCCGGAGGTGTCACTCGTCTCGATCCTCGACGCGGACAAGGAGGGCTTCCTGCGGTCGGGAACCTCGCTGATCCAGACCATCGGTCGCGCGGCCCGCAACGTCAGCGGTCAGGTGCACATGTACGCCGACACCATCACCGACTCGATGGCCCGCGCCATCGACGAGACGAATCGGCGTCGCGCCAAGCAACTCGCCTACAACGCCGAGAAGGGCATCGACCCGCAGCCGCTGCGCAAGAAGATCTCCGACATCACCGAGATGCTCGCCCGGGAGGACGCCGACACCGAGAACCTGCTCGGCGGCGGGCGGCAGATGTCGCGCGGCAAGGCGCCAGTGCCCGGCATGGGGAGCCCGAGGCCGCTCGAGTCCGGGCCCAAGAAGCCCGATCGCCGCCTCTACGCCGTGCCGGACGAGGCGACCTCCCCGCCGGCGCGCCAGATCGTCGAGGAGCTGGGTCAGCTCACCGAGCAGATGCACCAGGCCGCCACGCTGCTGCAGTTCGAATTGGCCGCGCGGTACCGGGACGAGATCGAGGAACTCAAGAAGGAGCTGCGTCAGCTGAAGCGCGCCGGCAGATGAGCCGGCCGCGGATCGACCGATCGACGGCTCGCGGGTAGCGTCGGAGTCATGTGCCGCAACATCCGCGTCCTGCACAACTTCGAGCCGCCCGCGAGCGAGGACGAGATCCGAGCCGCCGCCCTGCAGTACGTGCGCAAGGTGGCGGGCACGACCCATCCCTCGCAGGCGAACCAGGCGGCCTTCGCCGAGGCGGTCGAGGCCGTCACCGCGGCGACCCGTCATCTCCTGGAGTCGCTGGTGACCACCGCACCGCCGAAGGATCGAGCCGTGGAGGCCGCCAAGGCCAAGGCTCGCAGTGAGGCCCGGTTCGCCCGCACGTAGTGCTCCCGGCGGTACCCGGCACCCACCCGTTGGGCCATTGTCATACCTGCCACCTACGCTTCCAGAGTGCCTTCGACAACGACCTCCCGGCGAGCGGCTCAGGCCGCGCCGCCGGTATCCGCCACCCCTTCGGGCAGCCTCGTCGTACGCGGCGCCCGCGAGCACAACCTGCGCAACATCGATCTCGATCTGCCCCGCGACAGTCTCATCGTCTTCACCGGCCTGTCCGGGTCGGGCAAGTCCTCCCTGGCCTTCGACACGATCTTCGCCGAGGGCCAGCGCCGCTACGTCGAGTCGCTGTCGGCCTATGCGCGTCAGTTCCTCGGCCAGATGGACAAACCCGATGTCGACTTCATCGAGGGGCTCTCGCCCGCGGTGTCGATCGACCAGAAGTCGACCAGTCGCAACCCGCGGTCGACGGTGGGCACGATCACCGAGGTCTACGACTACCTGCGGCTGCTGTGGGCACGCGCCGGCGTCCCGCACTGCCCGATCTGCGGCGAGCCGATCGTGCGGCAGACTCCGCAGCAGATCGTCGACCGGTTGCTGGAGCTGCCCGACGGCACCCGGTTCCAGGTGCTCGCGCCCGTCGTGCGCGGCCGCAAGGGGGAGTACGCCGACCTCTTCGCCGAGCTGCAGGCCAAAGGCTTCGCCCGGGCCCTGGTCGACGGCGAGGTCGTCACTCTCTCGACGCCGCCCACCCTGGAGAAGAAGCTCAAGCACAACATCGACGTGGTGGTCGACCGGCTGGTCGTCCGCGAGGGGGTCAACGGTCGGCTGACCGACTCGGTGGAGACCGCGCTCGGTCTGTCCGGTGGCCTGGTCGTCGCCGATTTCGTCGACGTGGCGGAGACGGAGGCCGGCCGGCGGCGCCGGTTCAGCGAGAAGCTCGCCTGCCCCAACGACCATCCCCTCACCCTGGACGAGATCGAGCCGCGCACGTTCTCCTTCAACGCTCCCTACGGCGCCTGCGAGACCTGCCACGGCATCGGGACGCAACTGGAGGTCGATCCCGAGCTGCTCGTCCCGGATGAGGATCTCAGTCTGGACGAGGGTGCGATCGCGCCCTGGGGCACCTCGGGCGGGCCGAACGATCACCATCACCGGCTGATGCGCGCGCTCGCCGATCAGCTCAAGTTCTCCATGTCGGTGCCGTGGCGATCCCTGCCGATCCGGGCGAAGCAGGCGTTGCTGGAGGGGGAGGGGTACGAGGTCCACGTCCGGTATCGCAACCGGTTCGGGCGGGAGCGCTCCTACACCAGCGGGTTCGAGGGAGTCATCCCGTTCGTCCGCCGGCGCCACTCCGAGACCGAGTCCGACTGGTCGCGGGAGCGGTACGAGGGCTACATGCGCGAGGTGCCGTGTCCCGCCTGCAAGGGCGCCCGCCTGAAGAAGGAGGTGCTGTCGGTCCTCATCGGGGGGCGCTCGATCGCGCAGGTGTGTGCGCTGCCGGTGGCCGAGTGTGCCGCCTTCCTGGGCGAGCTCGAGCTCACCCCGAGGCAGGCCCAGATCGCGGCGGCCGTGCTCAAGGAGATCCAGGCCAGGCTCGGCTTCCTGCTCGACGTCGGGCTCGACTACCTGTCGCTGGATCGCCCGGCCGGCACCCTCAGCGGCGGCGAGGCCCAGCGCATCCGGCTGGCGACCCAGATCGGCTCCGGCCTGGTCGGGGTGCTCTACGTTCTCGACGAGCCGAGCATCGGCCTGCACCAACGCGACAACCGCCGGCTGATCGCGACGCTCACCCGGCTGCGCGACCTGGGCAACACCCTCATCGTGGTCGAGCACGACGAGGACACCATCGAAATGGCCGACTGGGTCGTCGACATCGGGCCGGGCGCCGGTGAGCACGGCGGCGAAGTGGTGCATGCCGGCACTGTCGAGGGGCTGCTCACGCACCCGACGTCGCTGACCGGTGCCTATCTGTCGAAGCGCCGCGAGATCGAGGTGCCCGCGGTGCGCCGGCCGGTCGACCGTCAGCGCCAGGTGACGGTGGTCGGCGCCCGGGAGCACAACCTGCGGGGCATCGACGTCTCCTTCCCGCTGGGGTGCCTGGTGGCGGTCACCGGGGTCTCCGGCTCGGGCAAGTCGACGCTGGTCAACGCCATCCTCTACCGGGTGCTGGCGAACCAGCTCAACGGTGCCCGGCAGGTGCCCGGTCGCCACAAGCGGGTCACCGGGCTCGACCAGCTGGACAAGGTCGTGCACGTCGACCAGTCGCCGATCGGCCGGACGCCGCGGTCCAACCCGGCCACCTACACCGGCGTCTGGGATCACGTCCGCAAGCTGTTCGCGGCGACGACCGAGGCGAAGGTCCGCGGCTACCAGCCCGGCCGGTTCTCGTTCAACGTCAAGGGCGGGCGGTGCGAGAACTGCCAGGGTGACGGCACGATCAAGATCGAGATGAACTTCCTGCCGGATGTCTACGTCCCGTGCGAAGTGTGCCACGGGGCCCGGTACAACCGCGACACGCTGCAGGTGCACTACAAGGGCAAGACGGTCGCCGACGTGCTGGCGATGCCGATCGAGGAGGCGGCCGGCTTCTTCGAATCGGTGCCGGCGATCTCCCGGCACCTGCGCACCCTCGTCGACGTCGGGCTGGGCTACGTCCGTCTCGGCCAGCCGGCGCCGACGCTGTCGGGCGGCGAGGCGCAACGGGTCAAGCTGGCGTCGGAGCTGCAGAAGCGGTCCTCCGGCCGCACCGTGTACGTGCTGGACGAGCCCACCACGGGTCTTCACTTCGAAGACATCCGCAAGTTGCTGCTGGTGCTGCAGGGGCTGGTCGACAAGGGCAACACGGTGATCGTGATCGAGCACAATCTCGACGTCATCAAGTCCGCCGACTGGGTGATCGACCTCGGTCCCGAGGGCGGCGCCGGCGGCGGCGCGGTCGTGGCGACCGGTACACCGGAAGAGCTGGCGGCGGTCGAGGCCAGTCACACCGGGAGGTTCCTCGCCCATGTGCTCGGGCCGGTGCCCGCGGCGGCGGCCAGGTCGCGTCGCAAGCGCCGCTCAGGGTAGGTGTTGTCTCGTGGCTGATCCCTCCACCTACCGTCCTCGCACCGGTGACATCCCGGATTCTCCCGGCGTCTACCGGTTCAGCGACGCGCACGGGCGGGTCATCTACGTCGGCAAGGCCAAGAGCCTGCGACAGCGGCTGACCTCGTACTTCGCCGACCCGGCCGGGCTGCATCCGCGCACCCTCGGGATGGTCACCACCGCGGCTAAGGTGGACTGGACGGTCGTTGCCACCGAGGTCGAGGCGCTCCAGCTGGAGTACGCCTGGATCAAGGAGTACGAGCCGCGCTTCAACGTCAAGTACCGCGACGACAAGTCCTACCCGTACCTGGCCGTGACGATGTCGGAGGAGTTCCCCCGGGTCAGGGTCATGCGTGGTGCCAAGCGCAAGGGCACCCGGTACTTCGGTCCGTACGCGCACGCCTGGGCGATCCGCGAGACGGTCGACCTCATGCTGCGGGTGTTCCCGGTGCGCACGTGTTCCGCCGGAGTCTTCAAGTCCTCGCATCTGTCCGGCCGGCCGTGCCTGCTCGGCTACATCGACAAATGTTCGGCGCCATGCGTGGGCCGGATCAGCGCCGAGGACCACCGCGCCCTCGCCGAGGAGTTCTGCGACTTCATGGCCGGAGCGACCGGCCGTCACCTGCGTCGGCTCGAGCGGGAGATGCACCGGGCGGCCGAAGAACTCCGGTTCGAGGACGCTGCCCGGCTGCGCGACGACCTGGCCGCATTGAACAAGGCGCTGGAGAAGTCCGCCGTCGTCCTGCCCGACGCCACCGAGGCCGACGTCTTCGCCCTCGCCGAGGATGAGCTCGAGGCGGCCGTGCAGGTGTTCCACGTCCGCGGTGGTCGCATCCGGGGGCAGCGCGGCTGGGTGGTGGAGAAGGTCGAGGATCTCGACACCGCCGGGCTGGTGGAGAACCTCCTGCTGCAGGTCTACGCGGATGCGGAGCCGTCCGGGATCCCGCGCGAGGTTCTCGTCCCGGCCCTGCCGGAGTCGGTGCCCCAGCTGGCCGCCCTGCTCAGCGAGGTCCGCGGGTCGCTGGTCGAGATCCGGGTGCCGCAACGCGGGGACAAGAAGCGGTTGATGACCACCGTCTCGCGCAACGCCACCGAGGCCCTGGCCCGGCACAAGGTCGCCCGGGCCGGCGATCTGACGGTCCGCAGCCAGGCGCTGAACGAGATCGCCGAGGCGCTCGGCCTGGACGACGCACCCTTGCGCATCGAGTGCTACGACGTGTCGAACCTGCAGGGCCATGAAGTGGTCGCGTCGATGGTCGTCTTCGAAGACGGCGTGCCGCGCAAGTCGGAGTACCGGCGATTCGCCATCAAGGGGGTCGAGGGGCAGGACGATGTCGCCGCCATCCACGAGGTGATCACCCGGCGGTTCCGCCGTTACCTGGCGGAGCGCGTCGACACCGACGAGGAGAGCGAGTCCGGCGCGAACACCGTGGACCTCGACGAGGAACCCGGCCCCGCCCGCGACCGGCTGGGCCGCGCGAAGTTCGCCTATCCACCACAGCTGGTCGTCGTGGACGGCGGCCCGCCCCAGGTGGCCGCCGCCGCGGCTGCGATGGCGGAGCTCGGCATCACCGGGGTCGCGCTGGCGGGCCTGGCGAAGCGCTTGGAGGAGGTCTGGCTGCCGGATGACGAGTTCCCGGTGATCCTGCCCCGCAGCAGCGAGGGGCTCTACCTGCTGCAGCGCATCCGCGACGAGGCGCACCGGTTCGCCATCACGTTCCACCGCCAGCGCCGCAGCACCGCGATGACCCGCAGCGCCCTGGATGCCGTCCCCGGCCTCGGCCCGACCGGCCAGGCGGCCCTGCTCAAACACTTCGGCTCGCTCAAGGCGATTCGCCAGGCGACCGCGGATCAGATCGCCGAGGTCCCCCGGATCGGGCCGGCCCTGGCCTCCACCATCGTGGCCAGCCTGCGCGAGACCCCCGCCGAGCCCGCCGTCAACGTCTCGACCGGAGAAGTGCTGTAGCCGGAACCCGGCCGCCAGCCGGACCGGTGGGGCTCGCCACG
This sequence comes from Actinomycetales bacterium, assembly GCA_039812305.1. GTDB lineage: Bacteria > Actinomycetota > Actinomycetes > Actinomycetales > CAWJMD01 > JBDIAG01. Next base: position 8,827 of record JBDIAG010000041.1, read on the forward strand.
CGGGTGAAGCCGTGCCGGAAGGCACCGCCGCCGGCGAGAGCGAGATCGAGGGGCCGCCACGCGGGTGGAGCCGTGCCGGGCTCGCTGGGGACGGGGGGCTTGGCCCGGCCTGGAATGACCGGTATGCGGGTGATGGCGGGTGCTCAGCCGGCTTCTGGCTGACGGCCGGGCATGCGGTTGCGGGCCGGGCATCCGGTTGGGTGTTCAGCATTCAGTTGCGGGCCGGGCATCCAGTTGTCGGGCCGGGCATCCAGTTGTCGGGTCGGGCATCCGGTTGCGGGCCGGGCATCCAGTTGTGGGGTCGAGCATCCAGCGATTTCTGGCTGTTGGGCTGTCAGCTGGATGCTGGGCGGTTGGCTGGATGCTCACGTGGGCTGGGGGCGTTCCACGGCGATGGGGTGTGCGGCCGTGCCCAGCGCTTCACCCGATGCGGGGTCCGGGACGTGTGGCGAGCCCGAGCCGGCGTTCGATTCAGGCGGGGCGGGTAACCGGGGCAAGCCGGTCGGTTTGGGGTAGGTGTCCAGGTGGGGCCGGGCCGGGTCCGGTGGGCCAAGACATCCGGTTGGCGCCGAGCATCCACTTTGTGGGCCGGGCATCCAGTTGTGGGGTCGGGCATCCGGCGATTTCTGGCTGTTGGGCTGTCAGCTGGATGCTGGGCCGCTGGCTGGATGCTGGCTCTCCAACCGGATGCTCAGATAGTGGATTCCGGGCGTTTTTGGGGTCGGTAGGTACGGGCGTCTCCGGCGCTTCACCTCGGCGCAAGGCTGGGGCGCTTGGCGGGGCCAAGCCGGCGCATCAAGTTCAGGTGGGGCTGCCAACCAGGGGAAGCGGGGTCGGTCCTGAGCCGAATTTGGGTTTCGGTCGGTCAGGCATCCGGTTGTGGGCCGGGCATCCAGTTGTGGGGTCGTGCATCCAGCGATTTCTGGTTGTTGGGCTGTCAGCTGGATGCTGGGCCGTTGGCTGGATGCTGGCTCTCCAACCGGATGCTCAGATGGTGAGGTTCTGGGCGTACCGGGGCGCCGGGGTGTGCGGGTGCGTGCCGGGCGCAAGGCGTCTGGTGGCAGTGAGCGGCAGGCGTCGGGCAGGTGGGTGGGGCGCCAAGCTGGAGTCCTGTTGGCCTGGTCCGGCATCCGGTTGTGGGCGCGCATCAAGTCTCCGCGCCGGTTCCGGGGGTTCCAGTGGCCGAACTGCGGCACGGTCCGGGACGAAGCCGCCTAGACTAACCGCGGTGACCACCGATGAGCCCCTCGCTACGGCCCAGGAGCTGGATCCGCCGGCCAATGAACAGAACGAACTCCTTCTGATTACCGGAATGTCCGGTGCCGGCCGGGCGACCGCGGCGAAGGCGCTGGAGGATCTCGGCTGGTATGTCGTCGACAATCTGCCGACGGCGATGCTGGCGCCGTTGGCCGAGCTCACCCTGAAGTCGCGCGACCGGCTGCCGCGGGTGGCGGTCGTCGTGGACGTGCGCGGTCGCACCTTCTTCACCGAGGTCCGCGACGTCATCGCCCAGCTCGCCAAGCTCGGTGTCTCCGCCCGGCTGCTGTTCATGGACGCGGCCGACGAGGTGCTGGTGCGCCGCTTCGAGGCCACGCGCCGGCCGCATCCGCTGCAGGGCCACGAGCGAGTGCTCGACGGCATCGCCCGGGAGCGCGAACGCACCCAGGATCTGCGCGGCACCGCCGATCTGCTCATCGACACCAGCGATCTCAACGTGCATCAGCTCAGCCACAAGCTGCAGACCCTCTTCGCCACCGAGCCGGAGCGCGGGGTGCGGCTGACCGTGATCTCGTTCGGCTTCAAGTACGGCATCCCGGTCGACGCGGATCACGTCGTCGACGTCCGGTTCCTGCCCAACCCGTTCTGGATCCCCGAGCTGCGCGCCCACAACGGGCTGGAGGAGGCGGTCAGCGAGTACGTCCTCAGCCAGCCGGGCGCGGAGGACTTCATCGATCGGTACGTCACCGCGCTCGAGCCCGTGATGGCCGGGTACGAGCGCGAGAACCGTCCCTACGTCACCATCGGCATCGGCTGCACCGGCGGCAAGCACCGCTCGGTCGCGATCACCGAGAGACTCGTGGCTCGATTGATGGAACGGGGGATCAACGCCACCGCCATGCACCGTGACCTCGGCCGGGAGTGAGCAGTGAGTGAACCGTGGAACGGGCGACGGCGCCCGTGGGACCGGATCGGTGCCGCCTCCACCCGCAACGTGGTCGCCCTCGGCGGTGGCCACGGGTTGTCCGCCTCGCTGTCCGCGCTGCGCCTGGTCAGCGACGGGCTGACCGCGGTCGTCACGGTCGCCGACGACGGCGGCTCGAGCGGGCGGCTGCGTCGCGAGCTCGGCATCCTGCCTCCCGGCGATCTGCGGATGGCGTTGTCCGCCCTGTGCGACGACACCGAGTGGGGGCGCACCTGGCGGGACGTGTTGCAGCACCGGTTCACCGGAGCCGGGGAGCTGGCCGGTCACGCCACCGGCAACCTGTTGATCGCCACGTTGTGGCAGCGCCTGGAGGATCCGGTGGCCGGGCTGGACTGGGTGGCCCGGCTGCTCGGCGCCCGCGGTCGCGTGTTGCCGATGAGCCTGGACCCGCTGGCGATCCAGGCGGACGTCACCATGCCGGACGGCAGTCGGGACGTCATCACCGGCCAGGTCGAGGTGGCCAGCACGACCGGACGGGTCGAGTCCGTGCGTCTCATCCCGGAGGATCCCCGCCCGTGCGAGGAAGCACTGGCCGCGGTGCGCTCAGCCGACTGGGTGATCCTGGGCCCGGGCTCCTGGTACACCAGCGTGATCCCGCATCTGCTGGTCCCCACCCTGCGCCGGTCCCTGGAGGAGACCGAGGCCCGGCGCTGCCTGGTGGTGAACCTCGGGGTGCCGGCCGAGGGGGAGGCGGCCGGCATGACCGCCAGCGATCTCGTCCACGCCGTGCACGCCCACGCCCCGGAGCTGAGGATCGACACGATCATCGTCGACCCCGGCTCGGTCGACGACGAGAACGAGCTGGCGAAGGCCGCCGAGGTGGTCGGTGCGCAGGTGATGACGCGACAGGTTAATGTCGCCCCGGGGAGTCTGCGTCACGATCCGCTCCGGCTGGCCGCGGCGCTTCACGACACCTTCCTGGGGGTTGGACGGGATCTCTGAGATCGTGTCGTCTTCGCCGGCCTGAAAGCCGGGAGAAAACGGGGCAAAGTGTCGCGTCATACTCTTCGGGGTGCGCCGTCTTCCCAAGGGACCCCGAGCCGCTGTGGAGCCCACCGCAGCGGCACAAGACCATCTCGCAGAAGTGGCAGGATGATCCGCATGGCACTGACGGCACAGGTCAAGGAAGAACTCGCCAGAGTCGCAGTGACGAAGTCCTGCTGCCGTAAGGCCGAAGTCTCCTCCGTTCTGCGGTTCGCGGACGGCCTGCACTTCATCTCCGGGCGCATCGTGATCGAGGTCGAGCTGGACACCTCCGCCGCGGCCCGCCGGCTGCGCCGCGACATCCTCGAGATCTTCGGGCACCCCAGCGAGCTGTTGATGGTCTCCGGCGGCGCCCTGCGCAAGGGCAAACGCTACGTCGTCCGGGTGGTGCGTGACGGAGAGTCGCTGGCGCGGCAGACCGGGTTGATTGGCCACCGCGGCCGCCCCGTCCGAGGCCTGCCCACGCAGGTGGTCAGCGCGTCCGTGTGCGATTCGGAGGCTGCCTGGCGAGGCGCGTTCCTGGCCCGCGGCTCGCTCACCGAGCCCGGCCGGTCGGCCGCGCTGGAGGTCACCTGCCCCGGCCCGGAGGCGGCTCTGGCCCTGGTCGGCGCGGCCCGCCGGCTGGGGGTGGCGGCCAAGCTCAAGGAGGTCCGCGGCGTCGACCGGGTGGTCATCCGCGACGGCGACCAGATCGGCGCGATGCTCACCATCCTCGGCGCGCACGCCACGGTGCTGGACTGGGAGGAGCGCCGGATGCGGCGCGAGGTGCGAGCCACGGCGAACCGGCTGGCCAATTTCGACGACGCCAACCTGCGCCGGTCCGCCCGGGCCGCGGTCGCGGCGAGCGCCCGGGTCAGCCGGGCCCTGGAGATCCTCGGCGACGGCGTCCCGGATCATCTGCGGGTCGCCGGTCAGCTCCGGCTGGAGCACAAGCAGGCGTCCCTGGAGGAGCTCGGCC
>JBDIAG010000042.1:0-12825 GCA_039812305.1 Actinomycetales bacterium
AGAGGTGATCGGCCTCGTCGAGCACGGTGACCTCGATGTCGTCGAAGAAGACGTAGCCCTGCTCGAAGAGGTCCTCGAGGCGACCCGGGGTGGCGACGACGATGTCGGCCTTCTGACGCAGCTGGCGGGTCTGCTTCTCGTACGGGGTACCGCCGTAGACGGTGGTGAGCTTGAGGGACGCGGCCTCGGCCACCGGCGCCAGCGAACCGGTGACCTGGGTCGCCAGTTCACGGGTCGGCACGACCACCAGGGCGCGCGGGTGACACGGACGGGACCGGTTGCCGGCCAGCCGGGCGATCGCCGGCAGGCCGAAGGCGAGGGTCTTGCCGGAGCCGGTGCGAGCCCGGCCCAGCACGTCGGCACCGGTCATCGCGTCCGGCAGGACGGCGGCCTGCACCGGCGTGGGCTCGGTGATCCCCTGGGAGGCAAGGGCCTTGACGACGGCGTGCGGCAGACCGAAGCCGTCGAAGGACGGGCCGGACTCGGGCTCCGTCGACGCGGTCTCGCCGGACGGGGTCTCGGGGAACGACACGTCGTGGAACGGCGCGTCGGGCGTCAGGGTGTCAGTGGACATGGTGGAGGGCATGCGGCCACTACCTCATTCTGGTGCTCCGCCGGCCGGCATCGGCCCGCGGTGGTCGGGGTGTCTCTGCGGGCACCCGACCTTCGGCCTTGCGTCGTGGGACGCGCCGCACCGGGGCTGCACAGTCCGGGAATCGTGCTCAGACCCGGGGCGCCACGATCGGCGTGGCGGCAAACCAGACCAGCGTACGGGGTCGGTGCGCCCGCACTCAAATCGATGCGACCGAAGTCACCTGCCGAGGGCCGGACGGAGGGCCGCGGTTCAGTCCATCCGGACGTCCCAGCCGTGATGCACCAGGTCGTGCATGAAGTAGCGGACCAGGGACTCCACCGTGAACGCCGAGCCGTTGCTGCGCAGGCCGGCCCGCCGCCACTGGTCCCCGGACACCTCCTCCAGTTCCCGGGCGAAGCTCTCGGCCGCGGAGACCAGTTCGGCGGCAACGGCTTCCGGTTCCGCGTCGGCGTAGTTGCCGGCGATGGCGGCGGCGTCCTGATTCCAGTCGGCGAAGGTCGGATCGTCCTCGGTCAGCATCGCCCGCACTCGTCCACTGAAGACGTCGCAGACATCGCGGACATGGCAGCCGTACTCCACCGGGGACCAGGTCATCTCGTCGGGGCGCTCTGCGGCCTGGGGCCGGGACAGCACCCTGGTCCACCGGGAGGCCTGCTGTCGCAGCAGCTCCGGCGCCACCTCGACCGACGCCTCGGACGCGTCGAAGCCACATTCCGGACAGGCCCGCTCGAGAGTCCAGGTCCAGTCCTTCGTGTCCGGGACGATGGCCATCGACAAGCCTCCTCGCGGTGTGCGGATGGCGACCGCGTCTGCAGCGGTCGCCGCGGTGGGCACGATCGCCGGTCTCGCCCGGTACGGGTCACCCCGATCACGCCCGAGCCGAGTCTGCCACGCACCCGTCGCGGCCGCGGCCCGGCCCCGGGCCGGTCTCACCCCTGCCTGAGCACCGGCGTCAGAGCCTCCAGAACCGACACGTCCTCGATCGTGGAGGGAACCGTCGGTCTCCGGCCGTCGGCGATCTCGCGCATCGTCTTGCGCAGGATCTTCCCGGAGCGGGTCTTCGGCAACCCCGCTACGACGTCCACCTTGGAGAGCGAAGCGACAGCCCCGACCTCGGCGCGGACCCGGGCCTTCAGTTCCTCCTCGATCACCGCCGGGTCGCTGACGTCACCTCCCTTGAGCACGACGAAGGCGCGGGGTACCTGCCCCTTGAGCTCGTCGGCGACGCCGATGACCGCGCACTCCGCGACGGCGGGATGCCCGGAGATCGCCGCCTCCAGGGTGCCGGTGGAGAGCCGGTGCCCGGCCACGTTGATGACGTCGTCGGTGCGCCCGAGCACGAACAGGTAGCCGTCCTCGTCGAGATAGCCGCCGTCCCCGGTCAGGTAGTAGCCCTCGAACGTGGACAGGTACCCGGAGACGTACCGATCGTCGTCGCCCCACAGCGTCGGCAGCGTGCCGGGCGGCATCGGCAGCTTGAGGCAGACCGCACCCTCGACCCCGGCCGGAACCGGAGTGCCGGTGCCGTCCAGCACCTGCACGTCGTAGCCGCAGACCGGCACCGTCGGCGAGCCCGGCTTGATCGGCAGCGACTGCAGGCCCACCGGATTGGCCGCGATCGGCCAGCCGGTCTCGGTCTGCCACCAGTTGTCCACGACGGGCACGCCGAGCAGGTCCCCGGCCCACTGCCAGGTGTCGGGGTCGAGGCGCTCCCCGGCCAGGAACAGCGTCCGCAGACTGCTCAGGTCGTACTTGCCGGCGAACTCACCGTCGGGATCGGCGCGCTTGATCGCCCGGATCGCGGTGGGGGCGGTGAACATCACGCTGGCGTGGTGGTCGTTGACGATCCGCCAGAACGTACCGGCGTCCGGTGTGCCGATCGGCTTGCCTTCGAAGAGCACGGTGGTCGCGCCGGCCAGCAGGGGCCCGTAGACGATGTAGGAGTGACCGACCACCCAGCCGACGTCGCTGGCGGTGAACATCGTCTCCCCCGGGCGCACGCCGAAGACGTTGGCCATCGACCAGGCCAGCGCGACCGCGTGGCCGCCGTTGTCCCGGACGATGCCCTTGGGCTTGCCGGTCGTCCCGGAGGTGTAGAGGACGTAGAGCGGGTCCGTGGCCTGCACCCGGACACATTCGGCCGGTTCGGCCACACCCGGTCGCATCATCGTCGCCCAGTCGACGTCGCGGCCCTCGACCAGATCGGCCGTGACCTGCGGACGCTGGTACACCACGACGCTGCCGGGCTGGTGACTGGAGCGGGCCAGCGCCTGGTCGAGCAGCGGCTTGTACGGGATGACCCGGTTCACCTCGACGCCGCAGGAGGCCGTCACGATCACCGTCGGTGTGGCGTCCTCGATGCGGGCGGCGAGCTCCGCCGGCGCGAACCCTCCGAAGACCACCGAATGCACCGCTCCGAGCCGCGCACAGGCCAGCATCGCGATGGCCGCCTGCGGCACCATCGGCATGTAGATGACCACCCGGTCGCCCTTGTCCACACCGAGCGTGCGCAGCACACCGGCGAAGCGGGCCACCTCGTAGAGCAGCTCGGCATAGGTGTAGGTGCGTGAGCCCTCGGCCACCGCGGAGTCGTAGACCAGTGCGGGCTGGTCGGCACGTCCGGCCACGACATGGCGGTCGAGGGCGTTGAAGCAGGTATTGAGCTCCCCGTCGGAGAACCATCGATAGAAGGGCGGACGGGAATCGTCCAGAATCGTGGTGGGCTTGCGGATCCAACTCACGGCGTCCGCGGCATCGCGCCAGAACCCGTCCGGATCGGTCAGCGACCGCTGATAGGCCGTCGCATAGTCGGGGTAGCTTCGTTGATTGCCCATGAGATCGATCCTGCCCCACCACCGCGGTACATGACAGGCTCCGGCCGGTTCTCCGCACTTCTCCCCCGCCCAGCGAGCCCTGCCGGAGAGTCCGTGCGGCGCCGGGCATAGTTCCTTGGCATGGAGTTGTCCCCCGCGGTCGCCGAGTTCTGTGCCGAGCGCCATCTGGGCACGCTCACCACCCTGCGACGGGACGGCAGCCCGCACGTCGTACCGGTCGGATTCACGCTCGATCCCGCCACCGCGCTGGTGCGGGTGATCACGTCGGGGCCGTCGCAGAAGGCGCGCAATGCCGCCCGCGGCGGTCGAGCCGCCGGCGGCCAGGTGGACGGCCGGCGCTGGCTGACCCTGGAGGGCCCCTGCCGGCTGCTGGACGACGCCGCCTCCGTCCTCGATGCCGAACAGCGATACGCGCGGCGCTATCAGCAGCCGAGGGTCAACCCGCGTCGCGTCGTGGTGGTCATCGAGGTGGACCGGCTGCTGGTCTCGCTCGCGCTGCGGCGAGGCTGACGGCCGGGGATGATGTGGTCATGGACTCTGCAGAACCTGCCGTCGAGCCGCCGTCCGGACTGATCGCCGTGGACGTCACCAGGACGATCACCCAGCAGGCGGACCGGGCGGATCTGCTGGTGACCGTCAGCGGGTCGAGTCTGGTGACCGGCCGGGCGGCGTTGCGACAGGCGCGCGAGGTAGCGGAGCTCGTCCAGGCGGCCCGGGCCGCCGGCCTCGACGACGAGGACGTCGAACTGCTCCAGGTGCACGCCCAGCCGGCGGGATCCCGCCTCGGTCGCGCCTCGGCGACGTACCAGCTGCGGCTCCGGTGTCGCGATCTCGACCGGTTGCCGGACGTGCTCGGCGCGGTGACCGCCCAGCGCACCAACCGTCTCGACCAGATCGAATGGGGCTACCCCGACGCCGAGGAGGCGCGGGACGAGGCCATCCGGGAGGCGGTCGGGCTGCTGCGTCGACGGGCCGCGGTGACCGCCGAGGCGATGGGAGTCACCGTGCTCGGAGTGCATGTCCTCCGGGTGCACACGCCCGACCTGCCGGGTCAGCCGATTCCGAGGACCCGGATGGCGATGGCCTCCCAGCCGGAGTCGGTGGATCTCGGCATGGACATCACGAACTCCCGGACGCTCTCGGTCACGGTGTCGGGAGAATTGCGGGTGGCTCCCGCCGGGTGACCGCCGGTTGGCCGGGCCCCGGCTGGCGACGAATGGCTACGTTCGATGCGTGAGGGCCGCGTTCTGGACACTCCTTTGCGTCCATTCGGCGCGTGACGCGACCACTCATCCGCGATCGCGAAGGTTCCGGCCGCGAGAGGCGGGGCCCAAATTCGCTGGACCCGCTCGTCGCCGCCACGGCAGGGTGTGCCGGATGACCAGCAGCGAGATCTGGGGTGACGAGATCGCCCGCGACTACGACGCCGACTCGGCCGACATGTTCGCCGACAGCGTCCTCGGGCCGACGGTCGACTTCCTGGCCGCGCTGGCACGGCGGCCGTCGGGTGGGCCCGACCCCCAGCCGGGCTGGGCCCTGGAGTTCGCGATCGGGACCGGGCGCGTGGCGCTGCCCCTGCTGGCGCGCGGCACGCCGGTCGCCGGAATCGAGTTGTCCGAGGCGATGCTGCGGCAACTCCGTGGCAAGGCCGACGAGGCGGAGTTGCCGGTTCGTCACGGCAGCATGGCCGAGACGGAGGTCGACCTGGGGCTCCCGGGCGCGCGGCCGGGAGAGTTCAGCCTGGTGTACCTCGTCTTCAACACCATCATGAATCTGCTCACCCAGGACGAGCAGGTCGAGTGCTTCCGCAATGCGGCGCACCATCTGCGCCCGGGTGGCCACTTCGTGATCGAGTGCATGGTGCCCGATCTGCGCCGGCTGCAGCCGGGTCAGACGGCTGTCCCGTTCGAGGTGACCGACCAGCATCTCGGTTTCGACACGTATGATCTCGCCACCCAGCTGGCGACCTCCCACCACTTCCGTCCCCTGCCGGACGGGCACTATCGACGCCTGGCCGGATCGTTCCGTTACGTGTGGCCGGCCGAACTGGACCTGATGGCCCGGCTGGCCGGCCTGGATCGGGTCGAGCGGGTGGCCGACTGGGTCCGCACCCCGTTCACCGGCGAGAGCCGATCGCACATCTCGGTGTGGCGGCGGAGCTGACGTCCGGTTCGGTGATCTGGGTCTGGTGGTCGCGGCCGGGGCGCGACCGGAGATCGACGCCGAGGGGGGGTCGGTTTCTGGACTGGATGGCTGGCGCGGCGGAGGGTCGCCCTCAGGGCGGGCGCCGCCAGGTGCCCTGGCGCGACGTCAGTGTCTACGTGCCGGGCCGGCTCCTAGTCGACCGCGGACATCACCGTGACGACCCGGTCGAGGAAGGCGTCGACCACCGGCTCGCGATACCCCAGGTTGCCTCGGCGGCCACGAAAGGCGGCTCGCCTGACCTCGTCCACCGACATCTCCTCGACGCCGGCGAAATAGTCACTGAGCCGGTGGCAGAGTGCGTCCACTTCGCGGACGTCGTAGGTGCGCTCCCAGCCGCGGATGCCGCGGGCGAAACGCTCGCCATCGGGACGTTCGAGCCGGCCGCGCAACGTCTCGGCGAGGCTGGTGAGGTGCTCGATGAGAGCATCCTCGCCATTGCCGGCGAGCAGAGCCTCCCGCTCGGCGACGGACAGCGCGTCCTCCAACCGGTCCAGCGCGGCATCGACCTCGGCCACCGCATAACCACGGCGACGCAACGTGAACGCAGCCCGGCGCACATCCTCGGCGGTCATCGGCCGCCTCTTGGCGCCAGCCTTGTTCTGGGCATCACTCGGGTTCGTGGCGTCGCCCTTGTTCTTGGCACCGCCCTTGTTCTTGACGTCGCCCTTGGCCGGCAGGACGTCCGCCGTGCCGACCGCCGGGGTCGGCGTGACTCCCGCCTCCCGGGCCGTCGGCGTGGTTGCGGCCGCCGCCGGTGTGTTCGTGGGCCCGGCCGCCGCCGGTGTGGACGTCGCTCCGGCCGCCGACGGTGAGGACGTGGCTTCCGCGGCGCCGGCCGGCACGACCTTGGCGGCCTCGTAGGCATACTGCGCGCGGCTGAAGAAGTCGTCGACCTCCACCCGGTCGTAGCCCCGGGTGAACCACGAGGCCACGCCGAAGGTGCGCTGACTCCTCTTCACCTTGATCTCCGGCGTGGAGGCGTCCTTGGCATCCTTCCGCTGCGCCGGTGAGGCCGTGGAATCAGGTGCCTTCACGGTGTCGGCGGAGCTGCTGGCGGGCTGACTGGTCACGTCCCGATTCTGCCCTGGTGACGCGTTGGCATGCATCCGGGGCACGCCGATGCACCCGTTCTTCACCCTCGTGCGTACTTTCGGCCACAACTGGACTGTGTGCTTCGGTTGTCTGTCTCGCCGCTGCCGGGCTGCCCATCCTCGGGCCAGGGACGCCAGCACTGCGCCGACACCCGCCCACCTGACCGGAACATCGCGGGACAACCAGTTGTCGGCCCAACAGCCAGCTACCGCCGGCTAGATCGCACACAACCGGCCAACGCGCGAACAGCCGGCCGGACGCCACCCGCGTCGCTGCGGGCCCGCCAGCATCCGTCTCAAAGGCCCCGAATGGCCCCAAGAGCCCTCGAGCGCACATCGCACGGCCACTCACTCGGGAAGCCGCGCAGTCAGCGTCCGCACGCGACGCATCAGGCCACGCGATGGCCACTCACTCCGGCGAGGCCGCGGCCAGTTGCCCGCAGGCGCCCTCGATCTCTTTCCCACGCGTGTCCCGGATCGTGGTCGGTACCCCGTGCTGCCGCAGGACGGCGACGAACTCCTCCATCACCCCGGGGCGGGAGGCCGTCCAGCGCGATCCGGGCGTCGGGTTCAGGGGAATCGGGTTGACGTGCACCCAGCCGCGTCCGCGGGCGTTCAGCTCACGGGCCAACAACTGCGCCCGCCATGCCTGGTCGTTGACGTCGCGAATGAGCGCGTACTCGATGCTCACCCGGCGACCGGTGGTCTCGAAGTAGCGGCGAGCGGCGTCGAGGGCCTCGCCGACCTTCCAGCGGGTGTTGATCGGCACGAGTTCGTCGCGCAGTTCGTCGTCCGGCGCGTGCAGGCTGAGGGCCAGCGTGACCGGCAGCCCCTCCGCGGCGAAGCGGTCGATCGCGGGGACGAGGCCCACGGTGCTCATCGTGAGACCCCGAGCGGACATGCCGATGCCCTCCGGTACCGGGTCGAGCAACCGGCGGATGGCCGAGATCGAGGCTCGGTAGTTCGCCAGCGCCTCCCCCATCCCCATGAAGACGATGTTGTTCACCCGCTGCGGCCCACGATTCGCCGGATCCCCCGTCCCCCGCAGCAACGCGTTCGCGGCGACGACCTGGTCGACGATCTCGGCCGCGGAGAGGTTTCGGGTCAGCCCGGCCTGCCCGGTGGCACAGAAGGGACAGTTCATCCCGCAACCGGCCTGGCTGGAGATACACAGCGTCACCCGGTCCGGGTAGCGCATCAGCACGCTCTCGACGAGCGCGCCGTCGAACAGCCGCCAGAGTGTCTTGATCGTGTCACCGCGGTCCGTCTCCAGATGCCGCACGGGCGTCAGCAGCGGCGGCAGCAGATCCGCGATCAACTCGGCCCGGCCAGCGGCCGGAAGGTCGGTCATCGATTCCGGATCGCGCGTCGCGTGCTCGAAGTAGTGCCGCGACAACTGCTTCGCGCGAAAGCCGGGCAGGCCGAGGGCCTTGACTGCCTCGATCCGCTCCGCCGGCGCGAGATCCGCCAGATGGCGGGGAGGCTTGCCGCGACGGGGCGCAACCAGGGTCAGCTGACCCGGTCGCGGCGGCGAGGCGGGGCTCATCCCGCCCGAGGAGGCGTCAGTCATGATGTCCATCATCCGGGATGAACTCCCGGATGAGAAAACCGTCGCTCCGGGCGGCCCGGATCCAGAGCAGAAGCACACCGGCCGTGCCCCGGTCAGCGGCTCACCCGATGGCGGGCATGGGCACGATCAGGGCCAGCAGCAGGTACATCACCGGCGCGGTGGGCAGCAGGGAATCGATCCGGTCGAGCACGCCGCCGTGCCCCGGCAGCAGCGTGCCCATGTCCTTGATCCCGAGATCCCGTTTGAGCAGCGATTCGGACAGGTCCCCGAGGACGCCGGTGACGACCGCGCACACCCCGATGACGATGGCACCCCACCACGGCCCGCCCAGCCCGAACAGCATGCAGACCAGCGCGGCGCCGATGCCGAAGACCATCGACCCGGCCAGCCCCTCCCACGACTTCTTCGGGCTGACCGAGGGTGCCATCGGGTGCCGACCCCACAGCACCCCGAACACGTAGCCGCCGATGTCGCCGAACACCGGCACCGCGATCATGGTGAGGATCCGCCACGGCCCGTCCGGGGCGGCCAGCATCAGGACCGCGAACCCCGCCAGATAGGGGACGTATCCGGCCACGAAGACACCCGCGGCCACGTCCCGCACCAACCCGTCTCCCTGATCGAGCACCCGCCAGGCGAGCACGGCCAGGCAGGTCAGGATCAAGGCGTAGAACAGCGCCTGGGGCCCGCCCCAGTAGGCGCTGACGGCCATCCCGAGGGTGCCGACCAGGATCGGGATCAACGGCACATGGATGTCGCGCTGACGGAAGGCGTCCACCAACTCGCGCGCGCCCTGGGCGACCGCGGCGAGCAACAGGATGCCGAACAGCTCCCGGATCCAGAACAGGGACCCGATGCACAACGCGCCGAGGGTGACGCCCACGGCGATCGCGGCCGGCAGATTCCGTCCGGCTTTCGGTCTACGCCGACCGGTCTCGCCGACGTGGGCGGCGTCCGCGGTATCCAGCGCCCGCGCCGACGCGGTACCCGGCTCGTCCGTGTGGGCGCCGGTCGGCACCGGCAATGGCGGTGGCTCGACCTCGTCCCGGTGACCGGGTTCCTCGGACATCGACGCGAACGCGGTAGACGGCGGCCTCAGACCTCCATCAACTCCGCTTCCTTGCCCTTGAGCAGCGTGTCGACGAGATCCACGTGCTTCCTGGTCAGCGACTCCAGCTCCTTCTCGGCGCGCTGGCCCTCGTCCTCGCCGACCTCGCCGTCCTTGACGAGCTTCTCGATCTCGTCCTTGGCGTGCCGCCGGATGTTGCGGATCGAGACCTTGGCCTCCTCGCCCTTGTGGCGGGCGAGCTTGATGTAGTCGCGACGCCGTTCCTCGGTGAGGGCGGGGAGCACGGTGCGGATCACCGTGCCGTTGTTCGAGGGGTTGACGCCCAGGTCGGAGTTCATCAGCGCCTTCTCGATCTCCCGCATCGCGCCCTTGTCGTAGGGGGTGATGAGAACGGTGCGTGCCTCCGGCACCTGGAAGGAGGCGAGCTGCTGGAGAGGCGTGGGCGCCCCGTAGTAATCCACGAGGATCTTGGCGAACATCCCGGTGTTGGCCCTGCCGGTACGGATGGCCGCGAAGTCCTCCTTGGCCACCTCCAAGGCCTTGTCCATCTTCATCTCGGCCTCGAAGAGGATCTCCTCGATCACGGTCCCTGCTCCTTACCTTTCGGACTCGGGCTAGCTGTCAGACGTGGGTCACGCCAGCGACCGCCGCCGATCCTCTCACCGTGGGAGGTGAGTGCACCGGCCAGGTAGCCCGTTCCACGCGTGTGTTGAGACCACCGTAACGGTGGGCGGCGGCGAAGCCCCCGCGACCGCCCCGGCGTGGCGCCGTCAGCCGGCGTGGACGCGGGTGCCGATCCGCTCCCCGCAGACCGCGCGGACCACGTTGCCGTCGCCCTGCATGGCGAAGACGATCATCTCCACGCCGTTCTCCATGCAGAGGCTGAAGGCGGTGGAATCCACCACCTTGAGTTCCTGCTGCAAGGCCTGGGAGTAGGTGACGTCCTCCAGCCGGGTGGCCTCGGGGTTGGTCTTCGGATCGGCCGTGTAGACGCCATCGACGCCGTTCTTGGCCATCAGGACGGCATCCGCCTTGATCTCCAGCGCCCGCTGGACGGCGACCGTGTCGGTGGAGAAGTAGGGCAGCCCGGCCCCGGCGCCGAAGATCACCACGCGCCCCTTCTCCAGGTGGCGGATCGCCCGGCGGGGGATGTACGGCTCGGCCACCTGGCCCATGGTGATAGCGGTCTGGACCCGGGTGTCCACGCCCTGCTGCTCCAGGAAGTCCTGGAGGGCGAGGCAGTTCATCACGGTGCCGAGCATGCCCATGTAGTCGGCCCGGCTGCGGTCCATCCCTCGCTGGGAGAGCTGGGCACCGCGGAAGAAGTTGCCGCCGCCGACGACGATGGCCACCTGGGCCCCCGCGCTGACGGCCTCGGCCACCTGCCGGGCGATGCCTGCCACGACATCCGGATCGACGCCGAGGTAGCCCCCGCCGAAGGTCTCCCCGGAGAGCTTGAGGACCACCCGCTGGTACTTCGCCGGCCGGCCGAAGGTCAGCGGCTCATCCTGCACGGCCGTGCCGGCATCGAGGTCGATCGTCGTGGTCGCGTCCTGGTCAGCACTGGTCATTCGGGGATCCTTTCCCGGGCTCGCCGAGCGAACGTTGTCTTGGGTCGCACTGTAACGTCGAGCGCCGACAAATGACGTACGGATCGTCGGAGCTGGTGGGGTTGACTCGGGCAGAGATGACAGACGGCCGGCCCCGATGGGGCCGACCGTCACGTTGGCATTGCGATCAGTTGCCGACCCGGTAACGCAGGTAGGACGTGACCGTGGTACCGGCCTCGTCCAGAACCTTGCCGACGGACTTCTTCGGGTCCTTGGCGAAGGCCTGGTCGAGCAGCACGTTGTCCTTGAAGAAGGCGTTGACCCGGCCCTCGATGATCCGCGGGATGGCCTGCTCCGGCTTGCCGTCCTCGCGAGCGCTGGTCTCGGCGATGCGACGCTCGGTCTCGACCGTCTCGGCCGGCACCTCGTCGCGGGTGAGGAACTGCGGCGCCATCGCGGCGGCGTGCATCGCGATGTCCTTGCCGACCTCGGGGGCGTCGGTGCTGGTGGCGACGAGAACGCCGATCTGCGGAGGCAGGTCGGGGTTGGTGCGGTGGACGTAGGACGAGACGCTCGCCCCCTCCACCCGGCCGACCCGGCGGACCTCGATCTTCTCGCCGATCCGCGCCGCCTCGTCGGTGACGACGTCGGCGATGCTCCGGCCGTCCACGACGACCGCAAGCAGATCCTGGACGCTCTTGGCGCCACTGCTGACGGCCGCGTCCAGAACCTTCTCGCCGAGCTCGATGAACCGGGCGTTCTTCGCCACGAAGTCGGTCTCGCAGTTGACTTCGACGATCGTGCCGACGCCGTCGGCGACCCGGACGGCGATCAGCCCGTCGGTGGCGCTGCGCCCTTCGCGCTTGCTGACGCTCTTGAGGCCCTTGACCCGCAGGATCTCCTCAGCCTTGGCGGCGTCGCCGTCCGCCTCGTCGAGAGCCTTCTTCACGTCCAGCATGCCGGCGCCGGTCTTGTCGCGCAGCGCCTTGATGTCCTTGGCGGTGTAGTTCGCCATGTGCTTCTAAGTCACCTTCTCCGTGATGGGTTTGGTCAGGCCTCGTCGGTGCTCTCCGCCGCGGGCGCCTCGGGGGCGGCCTCGGCGACCGGGGCCTCGGGAGCAGCCTCAGCGGCGGGGGTCGCCTCGGCGGCGCCCTCGAGCAGCTCACGCTCCCACTCGGCCAGCGGCTCGTCGGCGGCGACCTGGCCCTCGGTGCCCTCACGACGGCCCTGGCGGGCCATCAGGCCGTCGGCCACGGCGTCCGCGATCACGCGGGTGAGCAGGGTGACGGAGCGGATCGCGTCGTCGTTGCCCGGAATGCGGTAGTCGACCTGGTCGGGGTCGCAGTTGGTGTCGAGGATCGCGACGATCGGGATGCCCAGCTTGCGCGCCTCGTCCACCGCGAGGTGCTCACGGTTGGTGTCGACGATCCAGACCGCGGACGGCACCTTGCCCATGTCCCGGATACCACCGAGGGTGCGCTCGAGCTTGTCCTTCTCCCGGCGCATCATCAGCAGTTCCTTCTTCGTGCGGCCGGAGGCGGCCACGTCGTCGAAGTCGATCTGCTCGAGCTCCTTGAGGCGCTGGAGGCGCTTGTTCACGGTCTGGAAGTTGGTCAGCATGCCGCCCAGCCAGCGCTGGTTCACGTAGGGCATGCCGACGCGGGAGGCCTGCTCGGCCACCGGCTCCTGGGCCTGCTTCTTGGTGCCGACGAAGAGGATCGTGCCGCCGTGGGCGACGGTCTCCTTGACGAACTCGTAGGCGCGGTCGATGTAGGACAGCGACTGCTGCAGGTCGATGATGTAGATGCCGTTGCGCTCGGTGAAGATGAACCGCTTCATCTTCGGGTTCCAACGGCGAGTCTGGTGCCCGAAGTGGACACCGCTCTCCAGCAGATTGCGCATCGTGACGAC
>JBDIAG010000043.1:0-12735 GCA_039812305.1 Actinomycetales bacterium
GACGGCGGCCGCCTTCTTCGGCATCGTCACCGCCTACCGGGGTGGGGCACACATCGCGGTCGTCAGCCTCTTCAACAGGATGCCGGGAACGGTCCAGAAACCGCTTGTCATCCTGTCCTACGTCGTTCTGCTGATCTGCCTGGGCTTTCTGTTCTGGGCGGGAGTCAACGGGACGGTCTACGCCGTCGAAACCCGCCAGGGGCCGGTGCCGGGTTCGTCGGAACTGCTCATCCCCGGCTGGGTGATGCAGGTCATCGTGCCAATTTCGATGGGGCTCGGCATCGTCGTCGTCGCCATCGACCTGTTCCGTGAGCTCGGTACTCCGTGGAATGGGCCGAGCACCAATTACGAGCCGGGCGACGAGGTGGACGAGGCGATCTCGGCGGCGCTCATGCTCACCGACGACGCCTTCGACGGGCATTCCCCGCCAGGCAGGACGACGAAAGTCGTCGACAACGGGAAGGACTGACGGTCCTCATGCTCGCATTGATCCTTCTGGTCATCCTCATCGTCCTGATTCTTCTGCGCGTTCCGGTCGCATTCGCCATCCTCGCTGCGGGACTCGTCGGCCTCGTCGTCCAGTTCAGCATGGAGGGGGTCGTCGGTGTGATGGAGACGATCCCGCTCAGCTCCGTGCAGAGTCTCTCGCTCACGGCGATCCCGCTCTTCATCCTGATGGCGCACTTCATGCTGTTGTCGGGGATGATGGAGGCCCTGTTCACGACTGCTCGGACGTGGTTCGGCCGTCTTCCCGGCGGTACCGGCGTGGCTTCGATCACGGCGGGCGTCGGATTCTCCTCGGTCTCCGGCTCGTCCACCGCAGCCGCCGCGACGCTGGCCCAGACGACAACGAATCAGATGATTCGCGAGGGCTACAAGCCGACCGTCGCCACCGGCATCGTCGCCTCCGTGGGCACCCTCGCCGGGATGATCCCACCGAGCGTCATCCTGGTCTTCTACGCGGTCACCGCCGAGGCGAATGTCGGAGACATGATCATCGCCGGCCTGGTCCCGGGCATCATCATCGCCTTCGCACTGCTGCTTACGATGTATCTCCCGGCCCTGCTGGGTCGCACCAGACTGCCGGCCGGAAAAGCCGCGTCCTGGTCGGCCAAGGTGAAGAGTCTCACCCAGGCGCTGCCCATCTTCATCATCTTCCTAGTCGTCGTGGGAACGATATTCTTCGGCGTCGCGACGCCGACCGAGTCGGCCGCGATCGGCGCGCTCGCGGCGTTCGTCTATGCGGCCGCAAAAGGCACGGCAACCATCCACGGCATAGTCCATTCGATCATCGACACGGTGAAGTCGAGCGCCATGATCTTCGCGATCGTCATCGCCGCCCACGTCTTCGGCTACGCATTCGCCCGGACCGGAACCACCACGGCGATGGTCGGGTGGGTGAGTGAGCTGGCTGTTCCGTCCCTGGTGATCGTGCTGATCCTGCTGGTGATGTACATCGTCCTCGGATTCTTCATGGATCAGCTGGCGATCATCGCCCTGACGGTCCCGATCGTGTTGCCGCTGATCAAAGCGCTGGGCTACGACCAGATCTGGTTCGGCGTATTCATCGTGTTGATGGGTGAGATCGGGCTCATCACCCCACCATTGGGCATCAACATCTTCGTCGTCGCCCGTTCGGCGCGGCGAGATACGACCGAGGTCTTCCGCGGAGCGGCCCCGTACGCCGTGGCGATGGTCGTCGTCGCGCTGGTGTTCATCTTCTGGCCCGAGATCGTGCTCTGGCTGCCGAACGCGATGTAGGTGGGCCGTGGGCCTCAGGATTCCGAGGCCTGCGGCGATCGCCACGATGGCGGAGCACTATTCCTCGATCGGCCCGGTCTGGACGAGGGCGGTGACGAACATCCGCGCGGTGGGGCTGACGGCCCGATCCTCGTGCACCGCCGCGCGGATGCGGCGCACCGCCCACGGCTCGTCGATCTGCCGGACGAGCATCTTCGCGTCACCGGCGTGATCGATGAGCCGCGCCGGAACGATCGTGATCCCCAGTCCGGCCCGCACCATCCCCAGGGCGACCTCTCCGGTCCGCACGACGTGGCGGAGCACCGGCCGGTCGCTGCGCACCCCGGCGAGTTCCTCGAAGGCGAGCGCGACGGTGTGGGTGACGATGAGGTCCTGCGCGATCAGGGCGTCGTAGGTCAGACGCGGGCGCTCGCAAAGTGGATGCCGGCGGGGGAGGACCGCGACCAGTTCCTCACTGCGCAGGATCCGGCCGTCGGCATGGCCGGGACCCAGATCGCCGACGGTGGCGAAGACCCCGATGTCGCATTCTCCCGACGCCACCTGCCGGACGACCTCGGCATTGTCGAGTTCGTGCAGCGTCACCTCGACGGACGGCCATCGGCGGATGAACGTGCTGAGAGCGGGCGCGAGCAGATCCACGATGATCGAGTGCGCCGCCGACACGATGAGCTCGCCCTCGATGTGCGCCGAGACCTCGACGAGCTCGGCTCTCAGGGTGTCGAGGTCGTCGAGCATCGAGCGTGCATGGCGGGCCAGTACCTCACCCGCCTGGGTGAGCACGACGCCCTGGCGTCCCCGGTCGAGTAGTCGAAGGCCGACCAGGTCCTCCAGCGCCTGGATCCGCTTGGTCGCCGTCGACGGCGCCAGGTGTTCCCGGCTCGCGGCCAGTCCGATCTGCTGCTCCTCGACGACCGAGAGAAAGAGTCTCAGCGAGAAGAAGTCGAGCTGGCGCGTCAGATTCAAGCGGTTGGTCATCCTCGCACCGCCTCCGCATCCGGCCCGACGTCAGGCGACCCCGTTCGCCAGAGATACTGCGCGAGAGGCCGATGGGCCGGGCGCATCGGGCGGAGCCGCGGGTGGGACTCAGCTTACGCCGACGGCTTCCCGGCCGGCATCGCGTTCGAGTGTCCCGGACTTCAACGACATGCTTCGACAGCCTCGAAGCGAGCCTGCGGATTCTTCAATTGACCTCGTTCCGGCGGCGGAATAGCGTCGAAAATATTAAATCGTGGAGTCGGAGCCGCTCGCGGCCAATCGAAATCCGCTCTGCGCCAGCACGTTGACGTGCCCGAGGAGGAGGACCGCCTAGCCATGGACGGCATCACGGAACGCCTCGCGCAGCAGGTCGCGACGGTCGCGAACACGACGCTGACCGATCAGGACGTGGAGACGGTGCGTCGCCTGCTCCTGGACAACTTCATCGTCTCCCTCTGGGGTGCGACCCGGCCCGCGGTCAACGAGATCGCGGACTGGTCGGCGCGCTTCGCCGGCAGCGGCTCGTCGTGCGTGCTCGGGCGAGAGTGGACGACGGACGCCTCGATCGCGGCGCTCGTCCACGGAACGGCCGCTCACAGCTACGAACTCGACGACACCCACAACGCCACGGCGAGCCACCCCGGCGCGGTCGTCGTTCCGGTCGCGCTGGCCGTCGCCGCGGAGCAGCCGCCGGTTCGGCAGGCGGACCTCTTCCGCGCGATCACCGCGGGGTACGAGGCCATGGCGCTCGTCGGCCTGGCAGCCGGTGGCATGGCGGCCGTGCACCGCGGGTTCCATCCCACCTCGCTGTTCGGGGCGTACGGCGGCGCGGTGACGGCGATCGCGTTGCGGTCCCTCCGACGCGGCAGCACGGTGGACGCCGACGACATCCGGCGGGCCTGGGGGCACGCGCTGTCCCAGCCCAGCGGGTCGATGCAGTTCTCGATGGAGCCGACCGGTGGCGAGGTCAAGCGCGTGCATGCCGGCCTCGGTGCCCACAACGGGATTCGCTCGGCGGACTTCGCCGATCTCCGTGCGGTGACTGCGCCGCGGCGGTCCATCGAGGGCGAGTACGGGCTCGCGTCACTGTTCGGGGGGACGGTCGTCGACGTCGAGCCGGGGAGCGTGCGGCAGATTCACCGGCTGAGCCTCAAACCGTATTCCTGCTGCCGCCTGTTCCACTCGACGATCGACGCGCTGCGCGAGGCGACCGACGGGTTCGAACTCCCTCCGGACTCGATCGAGGAGATCCTGGTGACGGGGCCATCCCTCGTCGAGGAGCAACACATGACCCGGGCGGAGTCGTCGATGACGGCTCAGTACAGCTGTCCCTACATCGTGGGGGCGACGCTGGCCTACGGTCCGACACGCTTCGACGCCTACGGCGAGGATTTCCTGGCGGACCCGACGATTCGCCGCCTCGCCGACCGAGTCCGCTTCGAGGTCGACGCCCAGATGGAGGCGGAGTACTACCCGCAGCACTTCGCAACGGCAGTACGTCTCACGCTGACCGACGGTGCCGTGCGGTCCGCCCGCGTCGTCGACAGCATCGGAACGCAGGAGCGACCGATGAGCGTCGAGCAGATCGCGGCGAAGGCCGAGGGACTCGCCGGGTCGGGTCTCGACGGCGTCGTCGATCGCCTCGTCGCCCGGATCTGGAACGACGGTGGCGACGCCGGCGCGTTGATCGCCGCCCTGACCGACGCGTCCCGACGCGTCGTCCCACTCTCCGGCGGTGAGCCCGACATCACCCAGCCCCACAACATCCCAGCATCCGAGACCACGACAGCTACGAAGGAGTAGTCAATGTCAACCGCACAAAAGCTTTGGGCACTTCCGGGAGCGTTCATCACCCTCGACAAGGGCTTGATCCTGCTGGGGCACAGCGGACCCGTCGCACTGCCCATCCCGGTATTCCTGATTCAGCACGAGCGTGGCCTCGTCCTCTTCGACACCGGCATCGCGACGGACGCCTGGGAGGACGCACGGGCCACGTACGGCCCTCTCCTCGACATCTTCGCGATCGAATGTCCGCCGGAGAACCATCTCCTCCGCCAACTCGAGCGGGTGGGCTTCACGGCGGACGACGTCACCCACGTCGTCATCTCTCACTCGCACTTCGACCACACGGGTGGGATGCACCTCTTTCCGCAGGCGAAGTTCTACATGTCGGAGGAAGACCTTCGCTACGCCTTCTGGCCGGACAGGTTCTGCGCCGGGTTCTTTCGCGCGGAGGATCTCGAGCGCACGCGAGGTTTCGACTGGCACCCACTTCGCGAGGACCTGGACCTGTTCGGAGACGGCAGCATTCAGATCCTCCGGACCCCGGGCCACACGCACGGCGAGCTCAGCATGCTCCTGAGACTGCCGACGAAGCGGTTCGTCCTGACGGCGGACTCCGTCCACCTCCGGGCGAGTCTTGAGCAGCACACACCCTGCCCTGTGGATCTCGACACGGCCAGCGCGGTGCGCTCGATCGAGCGACTGCGACAGATCGCCGACGCGAACGAGGCCGATATCTGGGTCATGCACGACACCGAGGACTGGGAGCGGCACGGCACGGTCGAGGTGCATCGCTAGTGCTCCTCGACGGCGGACCGCTTCCGCATTCCGGAAGTCGTGGCCGCCCGTCCTCCACCAGCCGACACCCGTACGCAGAGGAGCTCACCATGGTTTGGCAGGGAAAGTACTCCCACTTCTTCATCGGCGGCGAATGGGTCGAGCCGCTGACGGACGACACGTTCACGGTGGTGTCGCCGTATACCGGCGAGACGCTGGCGACCGTGCCGGCCGGCAGCCCCGGCGACCTCGACCGAGCGATCGCGGCCGCGCGCCACTCCTTCGACAGCGGTCCGTGGCGCCGATCCGAACTCGCCGAACGCAAGCGCGTCCTCACGCGGCTCGGCGACCTGCTCGTCGCGAACATCGACGAGTTCGGGACGCTCATCGCGGAGGAGGTCGGCCTGCCGATCTCGCAGTCGAAGCCGTCGCAGGTCGGGGCCGCGAAGGCGATCATCGACACGAATCTCGAGGTCGTCGACGAGTATCCGTGGTCGGTGCTGCGTCGTTCGCCCCTGGGCCACGCGCTCGTCGAGCGGGTCCCGGTGGGCGTGGTGGTGGCGATCGTCCCGTGGAACGCGCCGCTCTCGGTCACGATGCTCAAACTGGCACCCGCGCTCCTGACGGGGTGCTCGGTCATCCTCAAGCCGTCACCGGAAGCGCCGCTGTTCTCCCACTACCTCGCCGAACTCGTGCAGGAGGCGGGTCTGCCGGCCGGGGTTCTCAACATCGTCACGGCCGATCGCGCGGAGAGCGAATACCTCGTCGTGCACCCGGACGTCGACAAGATCTCCTTCACCGGTTCCAGCCTCGCGGGCCAGCGCATCGCCTCGCTCTGCGGTGAGCGAGTGCGTCGCTACACCCTCGAGCTCGGTGGCAAGTCGGCGGCGATCGTGCTCGACGACGCCGACGTCGATCAGGTCGCCACCGCGCTGAGGACCCTCTCGTTTCGGTACAGCGGGCAGGCCTGCACCAACAAGACCCGCGTGATCGTCTCGAGGCGGCGCGAGGCCGAGCTGGTGGACCGGCTCGCCACGACTGTCCGGGAGCTCACCTGGGGAGATCCGCTGGACCCGGCGACGGACGTCGGCCCGATCGTGAGCGAGCGCCAGCGCGACCGGATCGAGCAGTACATCGAGAGCGGTCGCCGGCAGGGGGCGACGGTCGTCGTCGGCGGTGGCCGCCCCGCGGGCCACGAGGACTCGCTCTTCATCGAGCCCACGCTCTTCCGCAACGTGACCAACGACATGACGATCGCGCAGGAGGAGATCTTCGGCCCGGTCGTGGCGGTCATCGCGGTCGAGGACGAGGACGAGGCCGTCGCGGTGGCGAACGACTCGGACTTCGGCCTGAGCGGGGCCGTGTTCAGCGCCGACCCGTTGCGAGCGCTCGAGGTGGCCCGTCGCATCGACACCGGATCCATCGAGATCAACGGGGCGAGCACCGGATTCAAGGCGGCACTGGGTGGCTTCAAGCGCAGCGGCCTCGGCCGCGAATCCTCGCTGGAAGGCTTCGACGCCTTCGTCGAGATCAAGTCCTACGGCATTGACACCGGATTGGCCGATGCCCTCACCGCAGCCACCGACCTCACCGCCTGACCGCCAACCCGCGTCGGACACCAGATCACCACGGAACGCAGACGAAGGAGAGAAGAATGAACAGACTCGCGGGCAAGGTCGCGATCATCACCGGCGCCGGCTCCGGCATGGGGGCCGCCGATGCACGGTTGTTCGCCACGGAGGGAGCGAAGGTCGTCCTCACCGACATCCGTCTGGGTGCGGTCGAGGAACTCGCGGCGGAGATCACCGCCGCCGGCGGCACGGCCACCGCCGCGGAGCACGACGTCACCGATGCCGCGCAGTGGGCTCGGGTGGCGAAGTTCGCGGCCGACACCTACGGCGGCATCGACATCCTCGTGAACAACGCCGGGCTGCCCGGTTCGCCGGTGACCTGGGACGAGGCGACCATCGAGAGTTTCGAGGCTCTCATCTCGCTGAACGTCTACAGCCAGTTCCACGGCATCCAGGCCGTCCTGCCGTATCTCGACGCACGCGGTGGCGGTTCCATCGTCAACATGTCCTCGATCGCGGGCATCATCGTCTGGCCGAATCTGCATCCCGGGTACTCGCCGTCCAAGGGCGCCAACCGGCTGCTGACGAAGAGCGCCGCCGCGGACCTTGCCTCCCGCGGGATCCGGGTGAACTCCGTGCATCCGGGCATCATCCACACCCCGCAGAGCGATTACCTGGTCTCCGAACCGGCCGTCATCGCCGAACTGCTCAAGGGAATCCCGCTCAATCGGGTCGGCCGGCCCGAGGACGTCGCCGGACTCGTCCTCTTCCTGGCCAGCGACGAGTCGTCGTACATCACCGGCGCCGAGATCCCGATCGACGGTGGCTACTCGATCGTCTGAGGATCGTCGCGGCGGAGCCCCACCGCGGTCTCGCGACGCTCGCTGCGATGTCCGCGGCGAGTACGTCGGGGCCCGGTTGATCAGACGAAGCTGATCGCATATTATATATGTAAGCGGACATGAGACGTGGATGACGGTGCGAACGGCGCCTCCCCGCGTGAGAGCGACCCGCTCTCCTGCTTGCCCTTTGCGAACGAAGGCCCGCACACATGGAACAGAGCGCGCTGCTCGAGGCCGCCAGACGCGGCCTCAAGGCCGGTCCGCCACTGCAGGACCCGGTCCGTCTCATGCGAATCGCGATCGGGATGCTTGCCGTGTCGATCGTCGGTCTGCTGCTGCGGGATCCGGAAGCGCAACTCCTCATCACGATCGGCGCGTTCCTCGCCACCATCGCCGCGGTCACTCCCCATCAGCGGTCGCGCGTCGTCGCGACGCTGCTCGCGAGCATCGGTCAGATCGTCGCGGCGGGTCTCGGCATGCTCGTCGCGGGGGAGTGGTGGATCGTCATCCCGGTCACGTTCGCCGGACTCTTCGCCGCGGGCATGATGCGGGCCGTCCACATCGGGATCAGCATCCGGTGGACGGTCATCACGATCGTCTTCCTCGCGTTCGCCGAGATCTGGACGACCTTGACGCTCGATCCCGGGCCGGGCGTCCTGTACTTCGCGATCGGTTTCGCGATCATGAATCTCGCCCAGCTGATCCCGCCGTACGGGTCCCGGCACTCGGCGCAGCGCCGGGCGGTCGCCTCCTTCTACCGCGCCTTCGCGCGGTGGGAAGGGGATGACGGACGGACGCTGCTCGCGGCGGACCGCAGCTTGGCCCTGCTGCGCTTCCACCGCCACCCCGAGATTAGCCGCTTGACCCAGCGGGTTTGGGGGCCGAAGGCCCAGCCGGCCTCCCCGGCCTGGATGAAACAGCTGGTGGAGCGGGGCGAGGAGGTCGCCCAGCTGCTCCTGGCCTTGCGCAACGCCGAGGGCGACGCGGAGCCTTGGCGCCAGGCGGTCGAGCTGCAGGCACGCGCCATCGCGGACCGGGTCGAGCAGCCCCGGCGGCGGTCTCCGATCCCGCCGTGTCCGTGGCCGTCCTCGCCGGAGTCCGCCCTGGAAGTCGCCCTGGCGAGCGCCCTGGAGGCCGCGACACGGCTCGCTTCGGGCCATCCCGTGCCTGACGGTTCGGACGAGCGGCAGCCGCCGACCTCTCTCGACCTGGTGCGGGACGAGCTGCGACCTGGGTCGACCATTCTCCGGCACGCGCTGCGCGTGGCGATCACGGGCATCATCGCGCAAGTCGTCGGCCTCGGTCTCGGCGCGCTCCTCGGCTCGAACGTGCTGCAAGCCGGCCACGGGTTCTGGGTCGTCGTCGCCGCCGTCCTCATCGTCTTCCCCGACTACGGCTCGACCTTCTCCCGCGGCATCGCCCGGACGATCGGGACCATGGGCGGTGTCGTGGCGGGCGTCGCGCTGTCGTTCCTGCCGATGACGTCGGTGGCGCACACGATCGTCATGTTGCTCGTCTTCTACGGGTATCTCGCCTTCCGAAGCTGCGGTCAGGCCTACACGATGTTCTGGGTCGTGACCTGGATCGCCCTGCTCACGCCCGGTCCGCTCGGGGCGACGACGCGGGGACTCGCCACGCTCGTCGGCTGTGCCCTCGCCTTCGTGGCGTATCTGCTCGCGCCGACATGGCAGCGACGGCTGCTCACCGAGCAGCTGCGGGAATGGGCGCAGGCGGCCGCGGACCACCTGGATGCGCTCGCCGCCCTCTGGTCGCGCGACTCGGAGCGGAACCGCGTCGACGTCGCGCAGGCCGTCGTGCGAAACCGCCTGGTGCGCCTCGACTTCGACGAGGCCGCGAAGAGCGCCCGACTCGAGCCGGCCGACCGGGACGGCCGCTGGCCGAACGAGGCGATCGATCGGGCCATCGACGCGGTGGTGGCGATCAGCAAACAGATCTCGGCCCTTTCGGCTCTCGGGCCGATCTGGACCGACGTCGAGCGGGCGCACGCCGCCGGCGCCGCCAGCACGCAGGCGGCCTACCTGCGGGCGTCCTTCGATCTGGGATCGGCGGACTCGACGGGCACGCCGTGGGACGACGGGTCAGCCTCCCCGGCGGACGCGGACCGGGCCTTGGCGCGCATCGCGGCCACTCGGGTGGAACTGGTCGAGATCGCGAGGAGCGCGTCGCGCTGACGAGTCACATGTGCCGGCCGCCGGTCACCTCGATGACGGCGCCGGTGACGTAGCTCGCCATGTCGCTGGCCAGGAACAGCACCACCTGGGCGATCTCCGCGGCCTCTCCCATCCGGCCCAGCGCGATCTCCTTGAGGCGGGCCTGCTTGATGTCCTCGCGCATTCCTTCCGTCATCGGGGTGCGGATCAACCCGGGCATGACGGCGTTGACCCGGACGTTCGCGAAGCCGACCTCCTTGGCCGCAGCCTTGGTGAGGCCGAGGATGCCGGCCTTGGCCGCGCTGTAGTTGGTCTGGCCGAGCAGGCCGACCTTGCCGGAGATCGACGAGAGGTTGACGATCGAGCCGCCATGCTCCTGCTCGCGCATGACGCCGGACGCGGCCCGGGTGCCGAGCCACGTGCCGCGCAGATGAACGGCGATGACCTGGTCGAACATGTCCTCGGTCATCTTGCGCATCGTCGCGTCCCGGGTGATGCCGGCGTTGTTGACGAAGACGTCCAAGGTTCCGTAGCGCTCGGTCGCCGCCTGGACGAGCGCCGCCACGTCGTCCCCGTTGGAGACGTCGCAGGCCTGGCCGAACGCCCGCTCGCCGATCTCCAGCCGATCGGCCGCGTCCGCCGCGGCGTCCGCGTTGATGTCGGCCACGACGATGCTGGCGCCCTGCGCGGCGAGGGCCTGGGCGATCGCGTATCCGATTCCCTGAGCCGATCCGGTGATGACGGCGGTGCGCCCGTCGAGCAGTCCCATGGGGAGGTCTCCTGTCGTGTCGCGGTTGTGATGGTGCCGAAGGTGTCGATGCGTTCCGAACCTCGCTCAGGGGGCGAGGATGTTCCGTGCCCGCAGGTCGGCGAGCTCGTCGGGGGTGCAACCGAGAATGCCGGAGAGCACGTCGTCGGTGTCCTGGCCGAGTACCGGGGCCGGTTGCGCGTCGCCGGCGGGAGAGCCGCGGAAGCCGAGCGGGATCCGCGGAGCGATCACCCGACCCACTCCCGGCTGGTCGATCTCGGTGAAGAGCGGGTTCGCCGTCGAGCACCGTGGATCGTCGTTGACCAGTTCCTCGAAGGTCTGGAACACGTCCCGGAGCACACCGGCGGCCGCCAGCCGGTCGCACGCGTCGGCCGCCGTGTGGGCGGCGAACCACGGGCGCAGCACGGCGTCGATGGCCTCGCGGGCCTGGTAGCGGCCGCCCTCGGTACTGGTGTCGATGTCCAGGAGCGGGCCGATCATCGCCAGCTTGTCGGTGAGCCCGGTGGCCTCCCCGAGGCTGCGCCAATGCCGGTTCGTGATCACGACGACCATGACCTCCCGGCCGTCGCTGGTGGTGAAGTTCTGGCCGTAGGCGCCGTAGAGACCGTTGCCCAGGGCGCCGCGGGTGGAACCGCTCGTCTGGATCTCGGCGACGTAGCCGAGGTTGCCGACCGTCGCCAGCATGACGTCGGACAGGGCCAGGTTGACCTCCTGGCCGCGACCGGAGGTGCGACGCTCCACCTCCGCGGCCAGGATGCCGTTGGCGATGTACATGCCGGTGATCACGTCCCACGCGGGGAGCACGTGGTTGACCGGCTTCTCGTCGTAGCCGGTGACCGCGGGGAACCCGCTGGCCGCGTTGACGGTGTAGTCGACGGCGGGAGCGCCGTCGTGGCTCCCGGTCAAGCGCAGCATCACCAGGTCGGGTCGGTGCCGGACGAGATTGTCGTAGCTCAGCCAGCCGCGCGCCGGCAGGTTGGTGATGACGGTGCCCGACGTCGCGATCAGGCGGGTGACGATCCCTTGCCCCTCGTCGCTTTTCAGGTTGACCGAGACCGAGCGCTTGCCCTTGTTCAGGCTGGCCCAGTAGATGCTCGTGCCGGTCTCGGTGATCGGCCAGCGGGTGTAGTCGATGTTCCCGCCGATCGGGTCCACCCGGATCACCTCGGCGCCGAGCTGGGCCAGCGTCATTCCGCCGAGTGGCGCGGCGACGAAGGCGGAGATCTCGACGATCCGCATTCCCGACAGTGGGGCGGGGCGCTGGGTGCTCGTCGGGTGAGCCTGTCCGGCGGATCTGGTCTGCTCACCAGGGGATGCGGCGGGTTCCGTCGGAGCATTCACCGTCACACCACCTCGAAGATCGCGGCCATGCCCTGACCGCCGCCGATGCACATCGTCTCCAGTCCTCGTCCGCCGCCGCGGCGATGGAGTTCGTGCACGAGGGTGGTCATGATCCGCACCCCGGTCGCGCCGACCGGATGGCCCAGGGAGATACCGGAGCCGTTGACGTTCAGCCGGTCGATGTCCTCCAGACCCCAGCCGCGGACCACGCCCAGAGCCTGGGCCGCGAAGGCCTCGTTCAGTTCGATCAGGTCGACGTCCGACCAGGACCGGCCGGTGCGCCGGAAGAGCTTCTCCACGGCGGGGACCGGTCCCAGCCCCATCTCCGCCGGCTCGCATCCGACGGCGGTCCAGCTCTCCAGGAAGGCGATCGGCTCGACCCCGTACTCGTCCAGTCTGTCTTCGGAGACGACCAGACAGGCGGCGGCGGCGTCGTTCTGCTGGCTGGCGTTGCCGGCCGTGGTGACGCCGTCCTTCATCAGCGGACGAAGCCTGGCCAGCGAGTCCACGGTCGTCTCCGGCCGGACCCCCTCGTCCCGGTCGAAGACGACCGGGTCGGCTCTGCGTTGGGGTACGTGGACGGGGACGATCTCGTCGGCGAAGGCCCCGCGTTGCCACGCCGCGGCCGCGTTCTGCTGGCTGCGGGCGGCGAAGACGTCGGCTTCCTCACGGGTGATCCCGTAGCGCCTCGCCACGTTCTCGGCGGTCTCGATCATCCCCGAGATGTAGCCGAAACGCTCCACGGG